>NZ_KB905106.1:0-197207 GCF_000377825.1 Thioalkalivibrio sp. AKL9
CGAGCTGTTCTTCAAGTGGATCAAGCAGAACCTGAAGATCCGCAGCTTCCTGGGCCGGAGCCTGAACGCGGTCGCCTCGCAGATCTTCGTGGCGCTGTGCGTCTACCTGCTGGTGGCCTTCCAGAAATTCGTCTCACGCTCGGCCATGGGCATCCAGGCCGTGCTACGCCTGGTGCAATTGAACCTGTTCCAGCGCAGACCCTTGGCCGATCTCCTCCGCGGTCGGAAACACGATCCACCCGATCCCCAGATGCCACTGCGGCTGAGGGCCGCGTAAGTGGGACAGCAGTGGGGCCCATCTGTCCTTTCAGGGTTTCCAAGAACTCATGGGTGTCCTCTGCTTTCGACAAGACAATTTCCTAAATTCACGGATAGTATTTGTTCCCACGAAATCGACAGCCGTTTGGTTGCATGTACTTTGGATACATCTCGGGCCGCCTCCGGTCTGTCGATCTTCGTCCCCCAGTTTTCTATGCCGAATAGCCTGCGCGCCCTACTGCGGTCCTAGCCCGGTATACTGCCCGCCCTCTTCTTTGCGGCGTCAGCCCGATCGAAACGAGATCCCTCTGGATCACGTCATCAGGACCCTCCTAGTTCATGCACTCCCTCTGCAACCGAGACGGACCGCCTCAGACCGTCAAGACGATCATGGGTGTCCTCTTCCCTATGGACAATAACCCGGCCACACCTCCACGTCGAAGAGAAACTCACCCGACCGCCCAGAATAACGATAAACCATCCCTGCACCAGCCTCCAACAGCGATCTTATCTCCTCACTGGCGCACACTCGGTCAATGAGACCTCCCGAAACAGCGGAATTTAATTCGTCGACTCGCACTTGCGAACCGTCAAACGCCGTAAGGGTGTAGAAATATATTATTCTCGATCCGTGACTAACCATTGCACCATCTAGGCGCGGCATCTCGTCTAGCTGCATCGGTGCTGCCTCATTCACATCGTCAACGGCTTCCTGGAGCGAAGCCTCAAGCCCGGAACTAGAAGGGGACCCACCACGATCAGACAATAGATGCCGCGCAAACTCCTTGCCGAGAAACCCACTCAACGACAAAACAATAACAACACCGAAAAACCCCACGACCAATAATATAAACCGACTCATACGCCCTCCCACACTCACGGTTCCCGGAATTTATAGAATTTTTATATTACCTCAGATTTTCGGGGGAAAACTTTTTCTGTTGCGCTTCATGGCTCCAATTAGGGCGTAAAAAAGGACGCCATCAGGCGCCCTTTTCTGCTTCTTCATCGCCATCTCCCTGGCTCCTTTTCCCTATGCTTCACGTCTCCAGTTCAATCCCAGCTCAACGCCCCACCCGTCTGATACTCCGTAACCCGCGTCTCAAAGAAGTTCTTCTCCTTCTTGAGATCCAGCACTTCGCTCATCCACGGGAACGGGTTGTCGGCACCCGGGTACATCTCGGCCAGGCCGATCTGGGCGCAGCGGCGGTTGGCGATGAAGTGCAGGTATTCCTCGAACATCTGGGCGTTCATGCCGAGCACGCCGCGGGGCATGGTGTCGCGGGCGTACTGCGCCTCCAGCTCGACCGCATCATGGATCAGGGTGCGCATCTCGTCCTTGAAGTCTTCGGTCCACAGGTGCGGGTTCTCGACCTTGATCTGGTTGATCACGTCGATGCCGAAGTTCATGTGCATGGACTCGTCGCGCAGGATGTACTGGAACTGCTCGGCCACGCCGGTCATCTTGTTGCGCCGGCCCATGGAGAGGATCTGCACGAAGCCGACGTAGAAGAAGATGCCCTCGAACACGACATAGAAGGCAATCAGTTCGCGCAGCAGCTTCTGGTCCGCCTCTGGCGTGCCGGTGCGGAAGTTCGGGTCCGCCAGGTGCTTGGTGAACGGCAGGGCCCACTCGGCCTTGACGGCGACGGAGGGCACCTCGCGGTACATGTTGAAGATCTCGCCCTCGTCCAGGCCCAGGGACTCCACGCAGTACTGGTAGGCGTGGGTGTGGACTGCTTCCTCGAAGGCCTGGCGCAGCAGGTACTGGCGGCACTCGGGGTTGGTGATGTGGCGGTACACGGCCAGCACCAGGTTGTTCGCCACCAGCGAGTCGGCGGTGGAGAAGAAGCCCAGGTTGCGCTTGACGATGGTGCGCTCGTCCTCGGTCAGCCCGTTCGGGTCCTTCCACAGGGCGATGTCCGCGTTCATGTTGATTTCCTGCGGCATCCAGTGGTTGGCGCAGCCGTCCAGGTACTTCTGCCAGGCCCACTTGTACTTGAAGGGCACGAGCTGGTTGAGGTCCGCGTGGCAATTGATGATCTTCTTGTCATCCACGCGGATGCGCTCGGCACCCATCTCGATGTCTTCCAGGCCGGTGCCGGTCAGGGCCTCCTCGTTGGGCTCGGCCAGCGGCTGGCCGGCGTTCTCCGGCTCCGGCGGGACGCTGGGCGCAGCGCCGGCGGTGCTCATCAGGGCGTCGTTCTCCTGAAAGCCCATGCCCGGGCGTACGGCGGGTTGTTTCTGGCCTTCGCCTTTTACGGCGGCAATCGGATCGTCCCAGGAAAGCATAGTGTCCCTCTTCTTTCGGTGGCGGCCCGGCGCGGTGGCCGGGCCTTTGTTCAGTTTGCTTGGTCGTACGGTTTCGGTGCCCGCTCGCGGGCTGGGCCTTACTGGCAGGCCTCGCAGTCCGGGTCGAGGATGGAGCACGCCTTGGGCGCTTCCGGCTCGGACGCCTGCTGGCCGCCGGAGACGGCGTTCAGCTTGTTGGCGCGCGAGGAGTCGGCCACGGTGCTCTTCTCCACGTGGGTCGCACCCATGGAGCGCAGGTAGTAGGTCGTCTTCAGCCCGCGCACCCAGGCCAGCTTGTACAGGGCGTCCAGCTTGGGCCCGGAGGGCTCGGCCATGTACAGGTTCAGGCTCTGCGCCTGGTCGATCCACTTCTGCCGGCGCGAGGCGGCCTCGACCAGCCAGCGGGTGTCCAGCTCGAACGCGGTGGCGTACAGGGCCTTGAGGTCCTCCGGCACGCGATCCAGCGGCTGCACCGAGCCGTCGTAGTACTTGAGGTCGTTGACCATGACCTCGTCCCACAGCTCGCGGTCCTTCAGATCGCGCACCAGGTACGGGTTGATCACGGTGAACTCGCCCGACAGGTTCGATTTGACGAACAGGTTCTGGTAGGTCGGCTCGATCGACTGCGACACGCCACAGATGTTGGAGATGGTCGCGGTCGGCGCGATCGCCATGGTGTTGGAGTTGCGCATGCCGACCTTCTTGACCCGCTTGCGCAGCTTGTCCCACTCCAGGCGCTGGGTGGTGTCCATCTGCAGGTAGTCGCCGCGGGTCTCGGCCAGCTTCTCGACCGAGTCGATCGGCAGGATGCCCTGGCTCCACAGGCTGCCGGGGAAGCTCTCGTAGCGCCCGCGTTCCTCGGCCAGGTCGGTCGAGGCCTTGATGGTGTAGTAGGACACCGCCTCCATGGAGGCATCGGCGAACTCCACGGCGGCCTCGGAGGCATACGGCAGACGCAGCTTGTACAGCGCATCCTGGAAACCCATGATCCCCAGGCCCACCGGGCGGTGGCGCATGTTGGAACGACGCGCCTGCGGCACCGAGTAGTAGTTGTAGTCGATCACGTTGTCGAGCATGCGCATGGCCGTGTTCACGGTGCGCTCGAGCTTGGCCTGATCCAGCTCGCCGGCCTCGTTGATATGCGCGGCCAGGTTGATCGAGCCCAGGTTGCACACCGCGATTTCGTCATCCGAGGTGTTCAGGGTGATCTCGGTGCACAGGTTGGAGCTGTGAACCACGCCGGTGTGCTGCTGCGGGCTGCGCAGGTTGCACGGGTCCTTGAAGGTGACCCACGGATGGCCGGTCTCGAACAGCATGCCGAGCATCTTCCGCCACAGGTCGACGGCCTTCATGGTCTTGTACACGCGCATCTCGCCGCGCGCGGCCTTCTCTTCGTACTCGCTGTAGCGCTTCTCGAAGTCGGCACCGATCAGGTCGTGCAGGTCCGGCGCCTCGTTCGGGGAGAACAGGGTCCAGTCACCGTCCTCGGCCACACGCTTCATGAACAGGTCCGGGATCCAGTTGGCGCTGTTCATGTCGTGGGTGCGGCGGCGGTCGTCGCCGGTGTTCTTGCGCAGCTCGATGAACTCCTCGATATCGATGTGCCAGGTCTCGAGGTAGGCGCACACCGCACCCTTGCGCTTACCGCCCTGGTTCACGGCCACCGCGGTGTCGTTGGCCACCTTGAGGAACGGGACCACGCCCTGCGACTTGCCGTTGGTGCCCTTGATGTGGGCGCCCATGCCGCGCACGCGGGTCCAGTCGTTGCCCAGCCCGCCGGCAAACTTGGACAGCAGCGCGTTGTCGCGGATGGCGCTGTAGATGCCGTCGAGGTCGTCCGGGATGCTGGTCAGGTAGCAGCTGGAGAGCTGTGGACGCAGGGTGCCGGAGTTGAACAGGGTCGGCGTGGAGCTCATGAAGTCGAACGAGCTCAGCAGGTTGTAGAACTCGATCGCACGCGCCTCGCGGTCGATCTCGTTGATCGCCAAGCCCATCGCCACGCGCATGAAGAACGCCTGCGGCAGCTCGAAGCGCGTGCCATCGCTGTGGATGAAGTAGCGATCAAACAGGGTCTGCAGGCCCAGGTAGGTGAACTGCAGGTCACGCTCGGGCTTGAGCGCGGCGCCCAGGCGTTCCAGGTCGTAGCGGGTCAGCTCGCTGTCGACCAGCTCCAGCTCGGCGGCGCGCTTGATATAGGCACCGAAGTAATCGGCATAGCGCTCGGCCAGCTGGGCCTGGGTGGCCTCCTCCGGGCGGCCGTGCACGAAGCTCAGGGCCTCGCGGCGCAGCGCGTCCATCAGCAACCGCGCGGTGACCTCGGAGTAGTTCGGCTCCTTCTCGATCATCACCCGCGCGGCCATCACCAGCGCGGTGGAGACATCCTTCTCGGCCACGCCGTCGAACAGGTTGCGGCGGGCCTCGGTCAGGATCTTATCGCCATCCACCTGCTCGATGCCGGCGCAGGCCTCGGCCACCACCGCCTGCAGGCGGTCCTCGTCCAGCGGGGCCAGGGTGCCGTCGGCCCGGGTCACGTTCAGCGTGGTGGCCTCGGCTTGTTCGTCCGCACCCTGCTCGGCGGCCTCGGCGGCGCGCTTCTGCGACTGCTGCTCGCGGTAGATCACGTAGGCCCGCGCGACCTTGTGGTGGCCGCTGCGCATCAGCGCCAGCTCCACGTGGTCCTGGATATCCTCGATGTGGACCGTCATGCCCTGGGTCCCGGCGCGGCGGAACAGGCTGTCCACCACCTGCCCGGCCACTTCCTTCGACACCTCGTGGATGCGCCGGCTGGCGGCGGCATTGCCGCCCTCCACCGCGAGGAAGGCCTTGGTCACCGCGACCTCGATCTTGGAGGCATCGAAGCCGGTCACCTTGCCATTGCGGCGAATCACCTGGTGCTGGCCCGGGCTGGTCGCCAGGACCTCGGCCGACGGTTCGGCTTGCGGCGGGTACTGGGTGCCCTGCTGGGCTGTGGCAGTATGGGAATCGCTGTGCATGACGGGCCTCGCGCTGGTGTTGGATCGAACGTGAGATACTATAGATCGGGGATCGAGAACTGCATAGCCACTAGATATAGTAGCTCCCGAAAGAACAAACCGCGCACAAGCCGTGGGCAAGCTGTGGATAAAAACGCCCATTCTCCGTCCTGTCGCCATTCCTGGCGAGGCGCCCCGGTTATCCACCAAACGCCGATGTAGTGACTCCCCGCCGGGTGCCTGCGGCCCACGCGAACATGAAAATGTTTTATGGCCCGCGATTACCGAATCGGTATCGCGCGCGGGGACCGCTTTGGGGCATCCACGTCCGGCGTGGCGATGTTGGACAAAGATCCGCCGCGTCCCAATAATCCCCGCCTTATCGAACCCACTTTTTTGCGTTGCCGGCCGGGCCGGCGGCGCCAGCCGTATTCATCGAATCGACAGGGAGTACCGCATGAGCGACGCCAAGGACTCATCCGACAAGAAGAGCAAGCAGGCCGGCACGAAGGACGCCCCCAAGGCCGCCGTCGCCACGGGTGCCATGCAGGCAGCCGCCGGCGCCGTCTCGCTCTCCTCCGGTAGCGACACCGCGACCCAGCCGAAAAAGGGCGGCAGCGAGAAGGCGCCGCGTCACTGCCCGCTGCTGATCCTGGGCTCCGGCCCGGCCGGCTGGACCGCCGCCGTCTACGCCGCGCGCGCCAACCTGAACCCGGTCGTGATCACCGGGCTGGAACAGGGTGGCCAGCTGATGACCACCACCGATGTGGACAACTGGCCCGGCGACAACGAGGGCGTGCAGGGCCCCGAGCTGATGCAGCGCATGCAGAAGCACGCCGAACGCTTCGATACCGAGGTGATCTTCGACCACATCCATACGGTGCAGCTGAAGGACAAGCCCTACCGCCTGATCGGCGACTCCGGCGAGTACACCTGTGATGCGTTGATCATCTGCACCGGGGCCTCCGCGCAGTACCTGGGGCTGGAGTCCGAGACCACCTTCGCCGGCAAGGGCGTGTCCGCCTGCGCCACCTGCGACGGCTTCTTCTACCGTGGCCAGAAAGTGGCGGTGATCGGTGGCGGCAACACCGCGGTCGAGGAGGCGCTGTACCTGTCGAACATCGCCTCCGAGGTCACCCTGGTGCACCGGCGCGATTCGCTGCGCTCGGAGAAGATCCTGCAGGACAAGCTGTTCGAGAAGGAAAAGAACGGCAACGTCACCATCGAGTGGAACCACACCCTGGAAGAGATCCTCGGCGACGAGACCGGCGTGACCGGTGCGCGTCTCAAGAGCACCGAGTCCGGCGAGACCAAGGATCTCGAGCTGATGGGCGTGTTCATCGCCATCGGCCACAAACCGAACACCGACATCTTCCAGGGCCAGCTGGATATGGCGGGTGGCTACATCAAGGTGCAAAGCGGGCTGGAAGGCAACGCCACGGCCACCTCCGTGCCGGGCGTGTTCGCCGCCGGCGACGTGATGGATCACGTCTATCGCCAGGCGGTCACCTCCGCCGGCACTGGCTGCATGGCCGCACTGGACGCGGAGAAGTACCTGGACAAGCTCGGTTGATCGCGTGAGCGCCGAGGGCGACACCCAGGCAGCGGACCCGTCGGAGGACGCCACGGGCAACACGGCGGAGCGCGTCGAGCTGCGTGACGGCCTGGCCGAGGTGGACCCGGCCGCCTGGGATGCCCTGACCGGCGGCACCGAACCGTTCCTGCGCCATGCCTTCCTGGAGGGCCTGGAGCGCCACGAGTGCCTGGGCCGGCAGTTCGGCTGGTTCCCGCAGCATGTGCTGATCTTCCGCGAGGGCCAGCTGGTCGCGGCGGCCCCGGCCTACGCCAAGACCAACAACTACGGCGAGTTCGTGTTCGACTTTGCCTGGGAAGGCGCGTGGAACCGCCACGGGCTGAACTACTACCCCAAGCTGGTCGTCTCCGTGCCCTATACCCCGGCCACCGGCCCGCGCCTGCTGGTGCACCCGGAGGCGCCGGACTTCGATCACCTGCGCACCCTGCTGGTGCGCGCGCTGGTCACCCGCGGGCGCGAGCTGAACGCCTCCGGCGTGAACATCCTGTTCCCCAATCAGGACGATCTGGACGTGACCCGCGAGCTGGGCCTGGCCGAGCGCATGGGCTGCCAGTACCACTGGACCAACGCCCCGGACGGGGGGTACGCGGACTTCGACGCCTTCCTCGGCGCGCTCAGCTCGAAGAAGCGCAAGAACATCAAGCGCGAACGCCGCCGCGTGAACGAGGCCGGGATCGTGTTTCGCACCCTGACCGGCGCCACCGGGCAGGCGGAGGACTGGGCGCGCTTTCACCGCTTCTACGTGGACACCTTCGAGAAGCACATGGGCATCCCGACGCTGTCGGAGGCCTTCTTTGTCGAGACCGCGGCCGAACTGGGCGATCAGGTGGTGCTGTTCGAGGCCCGGCGCCCCAGCGCGGCGGATCCGGATGCGACAGAACCGGACGCGAAGGGAGACGGCGAGACCATCGCCGCGGCGCTTTGCTATCGCAGCCACGACACCCTGTACGGGCGCTTCTGGGGCTGCACCGAGGAGCTGGCCGACCTGCACTTCGAGACCTGCTACTACCAGGGCATCGAGTTTTGCATCCGCGAGGGGCTGGCCCGCTTCGAGCCGGGTGCCCAGGGCGAGCACAAGATCCCGCGCGGCTTCCTGCCCACGCCCACGTACTCCGCCCACCTGATCCTGACCGAGGGCTTCGAGCAGCCGGTGCGCGACTTCTGCGAGCGCGAGGCCCAGATGATGCGCGCCCAGTGCGAACGCCTGCACGAACACTCGCCCTATCGCCAGGCCCATTCCGATGATGTGCCCGACCGCTAACCCGAGCCCGGCTCGCTGCGGCCGTCATCCCGGCCACAGCGCCCCACCTCGTCATCCCGGCCGTAGCGCAGCGAAGAGCCGGGATCTCCCGACCCAGGCAACCGGCTCGCCGACTGGACCTTCTCCGCACTCCGGGATCCCGGATCGCCCTGTGGGAGCGGGCTTGCCCACGAAGCCCCTGCCCGCGCTGGACTCCCCCACACCCCATTCGCCTGCAAGCAGGCTCCTACAATGCCGCCGGCACACCGACACCCATCATCCCGGCCGCAGTGCCCCACCTCGTCATCCCGGCCGTAGCGCAGCGAAGAGCCGGGATCTCCCGACCCAGGCAACAGGCTCGCCAACTGGAGCTTCTCCGCACTCCGGGACCCCGGGTCGCCCTGTGGGTGCGGGCTTGCCCGCGAAGCCCCTGCCCGCGCTGGACTCTGGCCGTTGGGGGCTCGCCCCATGACCTCCGGCCCCCAGATCACCCTGCCCTGGCTCGATCCGGAGCATCCGGAGGCGCCGTTTCCGGACCCGGCGCAGGCGTTGCCCGAGCCCAACGGGCTGCTGGCCGCCGGGGGCGATCTCTCCGTGCCGCGTCTGCTAAATGCCTATCGCTCCGGCGTATTCCCCTGGTTCGAGGCCGGGCAGCCAATCCTCTGGTGGAGCCCGGACCCGCGCGCGGTCCTGGAGCCGGGCCACTTCCGCCTGCATCGCAGCCTCAAGAAGGCGATCCGCAATCGCGGTTACACGGTGAGCTTCGATCGCGCCTTCGAGGCCGTCATCGAGGCCTGCGCCGGCCCCCGTGACTACGCCGATGGCACCTGGATCACCACCAGCATGCAGCAGGCCTATATCGCACTGCACCGCTCGGGCCACGCGCATTCGGTGGAGGTGTGGGACGGCCCGCGCCTGATCGGCGGGCTTTATGGCGTCGCGGTCGGGCGGCTGTTCTGCGGCGAGTCGATGTTCTCGCGCGAGCGGGATGGCTCCAAGATGGCGCTGGCCTGGTTGTGCCGCCACCTGGTCGCCTGGGGCTGGCCGCTGGTAGACGTACAAATGGAGACCGCCCACCTGCGCAACCTCGGGGCCATCACCCTGCCCCGCCAGGCGTTCATCGACCGCATCCGCGAAATCGCCCGCGATCCGGTCGAGCCAGGCCCGTGGCGAACCGACCCGACCCTGAGCCCCCTCGACCCCGACTGGACCACCCCCCGGTAGGAGCCTGCTCGCAGGCGAAGCCCCTGCCATTGTCGGACGCGGGCAGGGGCGTTCGCCTGCAAGCAAGCTCCTACCGGGAGATCCGGCCTGGCGTCTCTCGGGCAGGGTCTCTCCCACACAGACGGCCGGAGTCGATGAACCCTGACACCGCGCACGACGGCCGATTCCGGTGGCCCCGGACGGAGATCGCCGCGGCGCTGCACGCCTCGCGATGACGGGCATGTAGGGCGCGCCGGGACCGCGCCTCCCCGCTCCCGTCACGGCGAGGAGGCGCAGCCGACGTGGCAGTCTTTCGGGGCCACCCCGGCGTCGGAAGATCGCTTACAGCCGCTCGCGATGGCGGGTGACGCGACCCTGTCGTTGCGCAGCCCCGCAGGGGCCGCGGCAAGCTCCGGAAGCAGGCCCGGTGCACGGCGCGCCCGTTTCCCTCGCCGCGGGTGCTTTATACTCGCGGGCCATTGGGAAACCGGGCGGGAGATTCGGGTGGACAAGGCAGAATCAAGGAAGACGCGGCGGGCGGTCGTCGCCATTTTGCGGGCCGGGCTGCTGCTGGCGCTGGCAGCCATCACCGCTGGGTGTTCCATGCTGTCGCCCTCTCCGCCCGATGACCAGAGCAACATCTGCGAGATCTTCCGCGAGCAGCCGCGCTGGTACGATCATGCGCGGGATTCCGAGCGGGAATGGGGCACGCCGATCGCGACCCAGATGTCGTTCATCCAGCAGGAGTCCTCCTTCCGCAGCCACGTGCGCCCGGACCGCGAGCGTCTGCTCGGCTTCATCCCGTGGAGCCGCCCCTCCTCCGCCCGGGGCTATGCCCAGGCCCAGGACCCGGTCTGGGGCGAGTACCAGGACGATGCCGGAAGCCGCTTCGCGCGACGTTCGCACATGAAGCACGCGACCGACTTCATCGGCTGGTACAACGCCCGCACCCAGCGCATGACCGGCGTGTCGTTGTACAACTCGGAACACCTCTACCTCGCCTACCATGAGGGCCAGGGCGGCTATAACCGCGGCAGCTACCAGAGCAAGCCGCAGGTCCGGGCCGCGGCCCGACAGGTAGCGCAGCGCGCCGACCGCTACGAGTCCCAGCTACAGAGCTGCGAATCCGAGTTCCGCTGCCGGCGCTTCTACCAGGTCTGGCCGTTCTGCCGGCAGTAGCCGAACCGACGAACGCCATGCCTGCCCCGGGAGATCCCGGATAACCGCTGCGCGGTTTCCGGGATGACGGTGCTTTTGGACGCGGGCACGCGCCCCAAGCCCAGCATCTCGTCATCGCGAGCGCCGCGAAGCGAGCACCCCACGCGTCCCCGGCGTCGGGGCAACCCCGACAAACTGCCACGTCGGCTACGCCTCCTCGCAGTGACGGGGATGTGTGTTCCCGGCCGCTCCACCATCCCGTCATTGCGCGCATCGCGAAGCAATCGGCCAACGCCGCCTCCGGCGTCGGGGCATCCTCAACAGACTGCCGGCGTCGGCTGCACCTCCTCGCGGTGACACAACCCCAACCGCCCCACCAAGGCCACGCCTCCCGTCATTGCGCGCATCGCGAAGCAATCGGCCAACGCCGCCTCCGGCGTCGGGGCATCCTCAACAGACTGCCGGCGTCGGCTGCACCTCCTCGCGGTGACACAACCCCAACCGCCCCACCAAGGCCACGCCTCCCGTCATCGCGAGCGAAGCGAAGCGATCTCCCAACGCTGCCTCGCCGCCGGAAAGCACCCCCAACAGACAGCTACGTCGGCTGCGCCTCCTCGCAGTGACGGACAATGAACTGGCCGGGCGCGTCACAAATCCCGTCATCGCGAGGCGCGCAGCGCCGTGGCGATCTCCCGACGCAGCCACCGGCGCCGGGGCACTCCCTGAAGCCAGCGACGCCACCTGCGCGACTCGCGGTGGCGGAGCCCCTCGCTCCGAGCGCAACGCGTGACGGGCGCACTTGAGGGAACCTCGCCGCCTGTGTTCCAGTCTTCCGGGACACCCCCTTTGGCCGAGACAAGGACGCACCATGAGCGACAATCCCACCGCAGGCTTTCGCTTCAACCACACCATGCTGCGCGTGAAGGACCCGCAGAAGGCGCTGGACTTCTACCAGCGCGTGTTCGGCATGGAGCTGGTGAAGACGCTGGACTTTCCGGAGTTCGAGTTCACGCTCTACTTCCTCGCGCAGCTTGGCGAGGACGAACCGCAGCCGCCGAAGGACGCCGGCGAGGCCACCCGCTGGATGTTCAGCCAGCGCGGCATCCTCGAGCTGACCTACAACTACGGCACCGAGAACGACGCGGACTTCCACTACCACGACGGCAACGAGGAACCGCAGGGCTTCGGCCACATCTGCTTCTCGGTCCCGGACCTGGACGCCGCCGTGCGCTGGTTCGACCAGAACAACGTCGAGTTCGTGAAGCGCCCCGACGAGGGCGGCCTGAAGGACATCGCCTTCGTGAAGGACCTCGACGGCTACTGGATCGAGATCCTCGAACCCGCCCGCCTGACCGGGCTGGGCCGCTGAAGACGAGCGGTTCGCCGTATCCAGGCGTAACCGACAGACACAAAAAAGGGGCCTTGCGGCCCCTGCTCCCACCTGGGGAGAACGGCCCCGCCCGTAGCCGGGCGAGGCTGCTGGTCGGTCCGGATCAGACCTTGGTGTAGCGCAGGTAGGAGCGGATCTCCTCGAAGCCCTGCGGGAACTTCTTCTGCGCGTCCTCGTTACTGACCGTCGGCGGGATGATCACGCGAGCACCCGGGGTCCAGTCAGCCGGGGTTGCGATGCCATGCTTGTCACCGGTCTGCAGCGCATCGATCACGCGCAGGATCTCGTCGAAGTTGCGGCCCACCGACATCGGGTAGGTCATCATCAGACGGATCTTCTTGTTCGGGTCGATGATGTAGACCGAACGCACGGCGGCGGTCTCGCTCTCGCCCGGGTGGATCATCTCGTAGAGCTCCGAGATCTTCTTGTCGGCATCCGCGACGATCGGGAACTCCAGCGTGGTGTCCTGGGTGTCGTTGACGTCTTCAATCCACTTGTTGTGTTCCTCGACGGTATCCGTCGACAGACCCAGCGGCTTGGTGTTGCGGTCCGCGAACTGCTTGGCCAGCTGCGCGGTACGACCCATCTCGGTGGTGCACACCGGGGTGAAGTCGGCCGGGTGGCTGAAGAAGAAGCACCAGGAGTCGCCGATCCACTCGTGGAAATCGATCTTGCCCTTGGTGGTGTCAATCTGGAAATTCGGTGCGGTATCGCCCAAACGCAGTGCCATGATGTACTCCTTTCTTTCGGTTTAGAGATTGATTCGGTATCTCATGGGGCGTTGCCTCCATGTACGGATCACTTTATATGCAATTCCGTATTTAGTGAATTACTAATCATTTACCAGGCCAATAGTCTTTTTCTAACCGAGAGCCGGACAGGCGTTGTGCCCATCCAGCCCACCGCGCCCCGACTCACATGCGCCGGAACAGCTCCACCAGGTCTTCGCGCATATCCTGGCGGCCCATCTCCTCGGTCGTGAAGCTCTCGCCGTCGAAGTTCACGCCCAGCATCACCGCCTGACCCGCATCCAGGTCGGGCTGGAGCGCCACCATCCGCAGCCCTTCCAGGTAGTCGGCCACGGCCTCGTCGGCCTCCGCGACGGCCTGGACCTGCTTCTGCATCCACGAGGAGATATGCAGCACCAGCGTGCCGTCCCATTCGGAGGCCGCGAGTTCCTGCAGATACGCGTGGGCCAGGGCAACGTTCTCCTCGCGGTCCAGCTCGCCGCCCAGCGCCAGGTAGGCCACCTCCTTGTCCGCGGTCACGTCCACCGCGGCCGCGGCATCGTCAGCGGAGCGCAGGGTGGCGATGCGGAATCCCGCCTGCGGGTCGGCGGACAGCATGGATGCACCCAGACCGCCGGCCAGGGCGCCGCAGATCGGCGACGGGTTGTTGATCACGGCCATCGACCCGGCCCCCATCTGGTTGACGATGGCCTGGCCGATGCCGGCACTGGCCATCGAGCGGATGGTCTGCTGCTCGCCGAACGACAGCGGCTCGGCCGAGGCCAGCATCGGGGTCGCCAGGAGGGCGGCGGAGAGAGACAGGGTGATTGCGGTCTTTTTCATGACAGGCTCCAGTTCGGTTTTTCTATCGGTACTTGGTGATTTGCTAATTCTTGTGGCGGTACTTCAGCGTCCCCGTCGCTCATGACGGGCTCGTGACACGTCGCCCGGCCGCTCCCCCGGACGCCGTTCCATCACGGACGGGCGGGGCACAACCCGCCTCGTCCTGGTGGGCCGTCTCAGTGGCCGTCGCCGGCCTCGCCTTCGAGCTGGCGCAGGCGCCGATACAGGCTGCGTTCGCTAATCCCCAGGGTTTTCGCCAGCGCCCGGCGATCGCCCGGATACACCGCGGCGGCATGCCGCAGGTATTCGCGTTCGATCTCTTCCAGGGGGCGCAGGGACTGCGGATGGAGCAAGCCATCCAGGCCACCGGCCTCCCCTCCGCCCGGGGCCCGCCCTCCTTCCCGGACCCGATCCGGCAGGTGCTCCGGACGGATCGCCTCGCCGTCCGCCAGCAATGCCGCGCGCTCGAGGATGTTGCGCAGCTCGCGCACGTTGCCGGGGAAGGGGTATTGCCCGAGCATCTTCAGGGCCTCGTCTTTGAGACGCGGCGGCACGGCCAGGTCCAGACGCTCGCTGAGGGCCTCCACCAGCAAAGGGATGTCCTCGGGTCGCTCGCGCAGCGGGGGCACTTCGATCGGAAAGGTATTGATGCGGTAGTAGAGGTCCTCGCGGAAATCGCCGGCCCGCACCATGGACTCGAGGTCACGGTGGGTCGCACAAACCAGGCGGAAATCCGCCCGCCGCGACTCGACCCCCCCGACCCGACGATAGGCATGGGTCTCCAGCAGGCGCAGCAGCTTGACCTGCTGGCTCAGCGGGATATCCCCCACCTCGTCGAGAAACAGGGTGCCGCCGGCTGCGGCCTCCACCAGGCCGGCCTTGGCCGAGGTCGCACCGGTGAAGGCCCCCCGCTCATGTCCGAACAGCTCGCTTTCGAACAGGGTTTCGGTCAGGCCCGAGCACTCCACGGGCACGAACGGCAACTGCTGGCGCGGACTCGCCTCGTGAATGGCCCGGGCAATCAGTTCCTTGCCGGTTCCCGACTCGCCGAGCAGCAGGGCCGAGGCATTGCTCGGCGCCACCCGGCTGATCAGCCCCAGCATGGCATTGAAGGCCTTCGAGCGTCCGACCAGCCCGCCGCTACCCGCCTGCGGCGTCGAGACGGGCATGTGGTGCAGCCGTTCGATCAGGTAGCGTATCTCGCCGCCCTCGCCCCGGATCGGCAACAACTCGACATCCACGTGCTCGCGCCCGGTCTCGGTGTGGTGCACATGCAGGACGCGTTCGCGGTGGCCACTGCCCAGGGCCGCCCGCAGGGGGCAGGATTCGCCCGCCTCGTCGCAGGGGCGGCGGAAGCCATGCGAGGCCTCGAAACAGGTGCGACCCGAGCCGTCGCGATCGGTCCCGTAGACACGCTGGTAGGCGCCATTGGCGGCCAGGATGCGGTAGTCCGGCGACAGCAGGATCGCCGGCTCCCGGAACACCTCCAGTACCTGCCGCAGGGTCTCGACATGCGTGTCCTGCGGTTCCGGCGCCTTCTTCGTGATGCTCGTCACTTCGCCTCGCACAAGGGGGTCCAGGAATGCGCTTCCGATGCTCGTAACGTCACCGTCGCGCTGCCCAATAGACACGTTCAGTCGAGTGATGTTCAACGGCATGGAGTCACTCCCATAGGTTGCGACAGCATTGAAACCCGTTCTCCGGACGGCGCCGGCGGGTCGGCCGCGACCCACCGGCGTGCTCGCGCGCGCCCGGACAGACCTAGTGATAGCCGGTCTCCGGGGTCACCTTCCCGCGGAAGACCCAGTAGGTCCACGCGGTGTAGCCCAGGATGATCGGGATCACGAACAGCGCGCCCACCAGGATGAACAGCTGCGCATCCGGCGACGAGGCGGCGTCCCAGAAGGTGTAGTCCGGCGGCACCACGTACGGCCACTTGCTCACCAGCAGGCCCAGGTAGGTCGTGATGAACAGGGCAATCGTGGCGACGAACGGGATCCCCTCGTCGCGCCGGCGCACCGCGCGAATCAGAATCCAGGAAGAGAACAGCGCCAGGGCCGGGAGCACCCAGAGGTACTGCCAGGTTCCCATCCAGCGCTCCATCACCTTCGGATCGATGAACGGGGTGATGAGACTCACCGCGCCGAACACCAGCAGCACGGCCGCCAGCATCCAGGGCGCGACGCGGTAGGCAAAGGCCTGCGTCTCGCCCTCGGTCTTGACGATCAGCCAGGTGGCCCCCAGCAGGGCATAGCCCGCCAGCAGCCCGATCCCGGTGAGCACGGTGAAGGGCGTCAGCCAGTCCAGCGGTCCGCCGGCAAAACTGAACCCGTCCATCTCGAAGCCCTGGATGTAGGCACCCACGACCGCGCCCTGGGCGAAGGCCGCCACCGCCGAGCCGATCGCGAACGCGGCATTCCACAACCACTTGGAGCGATGCGCCTTGAAGCGGAATTCGAACGCGACACCGCGGAAGATCAGCCCCGCCAGCATCAGGAAGACCCCGATATAGAGCGCCGGCAGGAACACCGAGTAGACCAGCGGGAAGGCCGCCAGCAGCCCGGCACCCCCGAGGATCAGCCAGGTCTCGTTGCCGTCCCATACCGGGGCGACCGAGTTCATCATCACGTCGCGCGAGGTCTCCCCCGGGGCGAAGGGGAAGAGGATCCCCACCCCGAGGTCGAACCCGTCCATCAGCACGTAGGCGATCACGCCCACGGCGATGATGACGACCCAGATCAGCGTGATATCAATCGTGGTTTCCATGACTTAGCTCCTTTCACCGCTGGCCGCGGCGTCATCGATCCAGGTATCGGCGGCCGACAGGGGCCGCTTGGCGTGCGCCGCTGCATGCGTGGCATCGGCCGGTTCCGGGCCCTGGCGTACGATGCGGACCAGGTAGTAGACGCCCCCGGTGAACACCGCCGCGTAGACCGCGACGTAGCCGATCAGCGTGAACAGGGCCATGCCGCCGGTCAGCGCCGGAGTAATGCCCTCGGCGTGGTTCATCACGCCGTACACCAGCCAGGGCGCGCGCCCGGTCTCGGTCACGAACCAGCCCGCGACCACCGCAATGAACGGCGCCGGGATCATCCAGGACAGCCCCCTGAGGAACCGCGGGGAGGCATACATCCGGCGGCGGAAGCGCAGCCAGGCACCAGCCAGGGCGAACAGGATCATCACCATGCCGATCGCGACCATGATGCGGAACGACCAGAAGGTGACGCCCACCGGCGGGCGTTCCTCCGCGGGGACCTCCAGCAGACCCGGCACCTCGCCATCCATCTCGTGGGTCAGGATGAAGCTCGCCATCTTCGGGATGCCGATCTCGAAGTGATTGGTCTCGTTGGCCGAGTCCGGGATGGCGAACAGCAGCAGCGGGGCACCACGCTCGGTCTCCCACACGCCTTCCATCGCCGCCACCTTGGTCGGCTGATGCTCGAAGGTATTGAGGCCGTGGATATCCCCGACCACCAGCTGCGCCGGGGCCGCGAACAGCAGAACCCACATCGTGGTGCCCAGGGCCTTGCGGTTCATGACCACGTCGCGCTGACGCAGCAGGTACCAGGCGGAGACCCCGGCGACCACAAAGCCCGCCGTGAGCAACGAGGCCAGCCCCATGTGGAAGAAGCGCGGCCAGAAACTCGGGTTGAAGATCGCCGTGATCCAGGACGTGACGTGGAACACGCCGTCCTGCAATTCGAAGCCCACCGGCGTCTGCATCCAGCTGTTGGCCACCAGGATCCAGAACGACGAGATGAACGTGCCCAGTGCCACCATCAGCGCCGCGAACAGATGCACCCCCTGCGGGACCCGGTCGCGCCCGAACAGCAGCACGCCGAGGAAGGCCGCCTCCAGGAAGAACGCGGTCAGCACCTCGTAGGACAGTACGGGCCCGAGGAAATTGGCCGTGGCGTAGGAGAACGCGCTCCAGTTGGTGCCGAACTGGAACGACATGACCAGCCCGGAGACCACCCCCATGCCGAACACCACCGCGAAGATCTTGATCCAGAACTTCGAGATCTGGGTATAGATCGTTTCGCCGGTCTTCCAGGCGCGGAATTCCAGAAACGCAATAAACGAAGCCAGCCCGATCGTGAAGACCGGGAAGATCGCGTGGAACGAAACGACAAACGCGAACTGGATTCGCGATAGCAGTATGGGGTCGAGCTCCATGGCCTTTCCTCCGTAGTCAGGGGCACGCCGACATGACGTATCGGTGAACCTCCTAACAAGTACCGTGCCAGACTGCCTGTCCGCACCACGACCGCTGGCTGCACGCTACAAACCGTGTTTTTCCGCCTGGCGGGCGCAAGCAACCATCGGCCCTGTTCTGCCATATTTGTCAGCCCAGTCTCGAATGACTGCCAGATTCGGCAGCCTGGCCCCGCCCATACCGGCACACGAGGCCCAGTGGAGCGGCCTGCCGGTGTTGGCATGTAACTTGTAAGCAATCCGTCACACGAAGCGCCCGGTCGACGGCGCGACCATCGCAACTGACCCGCCCGGTCTCCGGCGCGGCAGACGGATACGCGGAGAGAGCCATGCATCATCCCGAAGACCCGAAGCATCCCGAGATTGAAAAGGCCCTGGCCCGTCAAGCCGACGAGACGCTGCGGGGCCTGTCCCGGCGCGATTTCCTGAAGATCGCCGGCGCCGCCGGTCTGGTGTCGGCGACCAGCGTACAGGCCGCCCCGGCCCGCGCGGCGGTCTCCAGCCAGGCCCGCATCGTGGTGCTGGGCGGAGGTGCCGCGGGCATGACCATGGCCGCCCGCCTGCGCGACCTGCTGGACGGGGCCCGGATCACGATTGTCGAGCCAAGCGAGATCCATCATTACCAGCCCGGCTGGACCCTGGTGGCCGCGGGCGTCTACTCGGTGGGCGAGGTCCAGCGCCGCAACGAACGCTACATCCCGCGCGGGGTGGAATGGGTCCGGTCCGCGGTGGCAGCCATTGATCCCGAGTCGCAGCGGGTCGAGACCACCGACGGCGACCGCCTGGACTACGACTTCCTGGTGGTCGCGACCGGGCTGCACCTGGATTACGAGGCGATCGAGGGGCTGCGGCGCGAGGATATCGGCCGTCCCGGGCTGACCAGCCTGTACGCCAGCGCCGAGGCCGCGCGGGACGCCTACGAGCAGATCCATGCGTTCGGCGAGCACGGCGGGGTGGCCCGCTTTACCATCCCCAGCACACCGATCAAGTGTGCCGGCGCGCCGATCAAGGCGACCTTCATCGCCGACGACCTGCTGCGTACCGCCGGGCAGCGCGCCGGCGCCGACTTCCACTATCACACCGGGTCGGACACCCTGTTCAGCGTGCAGCGCTTCGACCACATGGTGCGCGACCTGTACGCCGAACGCGGCGTAAGCGTGAACGACGGCGGCGCCCTGCTGGCGGTGGATGTCGACGCCCGCCAGGCCCAGTTCCAGACCCGCGATGGCGGCCGCGAGACCGTGGACTACGACTACCTCCACGTAACCCCGCCGATGCGCGCGCACGACTTCGTCCGCGAGGCCGGGCTGGCAGTCGAGGACGGCCCCCTGGCGGCCGGCGGCTGGCTGGCGGTGGATGACCGCACGCTGCAGCACACGGACTACCCAAACATCTTCGGTGCCGGTGACGTCGTCGCGACCGCGATCGGCAAGACCGCCTCCACCGTGCGCTCGCATGGCGCAGTGATGCCCGACAACCTGGTGGACGTGATCCAGGATCGCGAGCCGTCGCGTCAGTTCGACGGCTATACCTCCTGCCCGCTGATCACCGAGGTGGGCAAGGCGGCGCTGGTCGAGTTCGACTACAGCCTGGAGGAGGTCCCGACCTTCACCTTCCTGGACCAGGGCGCCCCAAGCTGGATGTGGTGGCGCCTGAAGGTCCACATGATCAAGCCGCTGTATTTCAACATGCTGCGCGGGCGCTACTTGCGCTAGTCGATGACGCAAGTGCCCGGAACAGACGCGGAGGCGACAGACGCCCGGACCTCGCCGGGCCCATGGCTGCGCGCGCGCCAGCAGCCGCACCGCCGCTGGCTTGTGCTAAGTGCGGCCAGCACGCTGGTGGCGACATTGGCCACCATTGCCCTGGCGGGGCTCGTGGCCTGGGCGGTCCACGGCACCCTGTTCGCCCCCGAGGCCCCGTACCTGCCCGGGATCCTGCTCGCGGGCCTCGTGTTGCTCGCCCTGCGCTATGCCGCCCAGGCCCTGCGGGACCTGGCCGGTCACCGGCTCGCCTTTGCGGTGAAGCAGGAGCTGCGCGCCGACCTCCTGCGCCAGGCCCGGCAGGCTGGACCGGCGCGACTGGCCGGGCTGACCACCGCGGGCGCCTGGGCGGAGCAGTTCCAGACGCGGGTGGAGGACCTGACCGGCTACTACGCCCGTTACCTGCCGGCGCGCCAGGCCGTCATCCTGACGCCGCTGGCCATCTTGGTCGCGGCGCTCTGGCTGGACTGGCTCGCCGCCCTGCTGCTGCTGTTCGCCGCCCCGCTGATCCCGGCGTTCATGGCGATCGTTGGCATGGGCGCGGAACAGATCCACCGGCGTCAGCAGGAAGAGGAGAACCGACTGGCGGGGCACTTTCTCGACCGCATCCGCACCCTGGACTGGCTGCGCCGAGCGCGCGCGATCGCCGCAACCGAGGCCGAGGTCGTCGAGCGCAGTCACCAGCAGCGGCGCCTGACCATGCGCACCCTGCGGGTCGCGTTCCTGTCCTCGGCGATCATGGAATTCTTCAGCGCGGTCGCGATCGGCATGGTCGCGATCTACATCGGCTTCGCCCTGTTCGGCGCCATCGACTACGGCCCGGCCGGCGACATCACCCTGTTCACCGGCCTGTTCATCCTGCTGCTGGCGCCGGAGTATTTCCTTCCGCTGCGCCAGTTTGCCCAGAGCTACCATGACCGCGCCGGCGCCCTGGCCGCCGCCGAGACCCTTGCCCCCGCCCTGGCGTCGCCCACGGGCCCCGTTGGGTCCGAGCACTCCCCAGAGGCCACCGCGGCCCCCGACGAGGGCGCAGTGGTCCCCTGGCTGCAACTGAAGGGAGTCACCGTGCACTACCCCGGTCAGCGCACGCCCACACTGGCGGAGCTCGACCTGGCCGTTCACGCCGGGGCGCATCTCGCGCTGACCGGGCCCAGTGGCAGTGGCAAATCCACCCTGCTCGCGGTGTGTGCCGGCTTTCTCACCCCCACCACGGGCACGGTACAGCGCCATCCCCAGGCCCGGCAGTTCGCCTGGATCGACCAGGACGCCCATCTGTTCCACGGCAGCCTGCGCGATAACCTGCAGCTCGCCCGCCGCGACACGATCGCAGACGCGGAGATGGCCACGGCACTGCAACAGGCCGGCCTGCCGCTCGACGCACCCGAGCTGCCCGACAGCCTGGATACCGCCATCGGCGAGGCCCGGCGAGGGCTCTCCGGCGGTCAGGCCCAGCGGGTCGCGGTGGCGCGCGCCCTGCTCTCGGGGCATCGGCTCTGGCTGCTCGACGAACCCACCAGCGCGCTCGACCCGGACACCGAACAGGCCCTGCTCGACACGCTGTTTCGGCTGGCCGAGGCCCGTGGCCTGACGCTGGTGATCGCGAGTCATCATGCCGCCATTCACGAGCGCTGCTTGCAACGCCTGGACCTGGCGCCGGCGACACCGGGGGCGCGCCATGCGTAACGCTACCCGCGCGGAACTGGCCTTTCTGCACCGCGTATTCCGCCAGCGCCGGGGCTGGTACTGGGGTGCCTGGGGACTGCTGGCGCTGACCTGGATCGCCGGCATCGCCCTGCTGGCATTGTCCGGCTGGTTCATTACCGCCACCGCCCTGGCCGGCGCGGGCCTGCTGGCCACACTCGACCTCTACGTGCCCTCCGGCGGCATCCGTACCGCCGCGATCAGTCGCACCCTGGCGCGTTACTTCGAACGCCTGGTCAGCCACGAGGCGGTGCTGCGCAGCCTGGCCGACCTGCGCGGCCGCAGCTTTCGCGGCCTCGCCGCGCTGCCCATGGAACGCATTCGCGCCTACCGCAGCGGAGACCTGCAGACCCGCCTGACCGGCGACATCGACACCCTCGATGCGATGCCCCTGCGGGTGGTCGGCCCCATGATCGCGGCGGCGCTCAGCCTGGTGGTCACGCTGGTTATCGCCGTCTGGCTGGCACCCTGGCCCGCCGCGGTCGTACTCGCCGCCTCCGGTGTCGCGACGCTCGCGGTCTCCGCCGTGCTCGCCCTTGCCGGGCAGCGCCGCAGCCACGCGCTGGTGCAGGCCCGGGCCGGCGAGCGCGTTGGACTGTTTGACTTCATTGGCGGCCTGGCCGAGTTGCTGGCCTACGACCGTGCCCGCGAGCACGAGGCCCGCCTGCGCCGGGAAAACGACCATTACGCGCGCCGGCAACGGACGCAGGAGGCGTTCGGGGTCGGCTCCGAGCAGATCGTGCAGGCCGTGGTCGGCGCCTCCGCCCTGCTGATGCTGGTGCTGGCACTGGGCTGGTACCGTGACGGAATGCTCGACGCTCCGGTCGCGGTGTTGCTGCCGCTGATGACCCTGGGCCTGGGCGAGGTTCTGGGCAGCCTGCCCGGCGCATGGTGGCGTGCCGGCGAGAGCCTCGAAGCCGCCGGGCGGGTGCAGCATCTGGAGGTGGCCGCCACCCATACCCCCGCAACCGCCGAGTCCGTGGACCCGACCCCGCCTGACGAGGCCCCTGCGCTACACGCACACGGCCTGACCATCGGCTTTCGCCGCGAGCGCCCGTTGCTCGGCCCCCTGGACCTCGAACCCGCGCGTGGCTATCCCCTGGTGATCAGCGGGGCCAGCGGGCACGGCAAGAGCACGCTGCTGGACACCCTCGCCGGCGAACTCCCGCCCCTGGCCGGTACCGTAGCGCTCGGCAACGACGATCTGGCAAGGATCCCGACCGATGCCCGGTACCGCCACATCAGCTACCTGCCCCAGGGCCTGCAACTGCCGGACACGACCCTCCGAAGCATCCTGTCCCCGGCGCACAGGTCGTTGAGCGATGCCGCACTGTGGGAGGCCCTGGAGCAGGTCGATCTCGCCGAGGCCGTGCGCGGCACCGACGAAGGTCTGGACTACCGCATCGGCGAGGGCGGCGCGTCCCTCTCCGGCGGTCAGCGCCGCCGTCTCGCCCTGGCGGCGGTCGTCCTTCAGGACCGACCGGTCGTCCTGCTCGACGAGCCGTTTTCCGGTCTGGATACCCCCACGCAACAACGAGTGGTGGAACGACTGCTGCCCTGGCTGCAAGACCGTCAGTGCATCCTCGTCACCCATGCCCCGGGACAACTGCCGGCCCGCTGGCCGCGCCTCGAGCTCGCGAAACCGCTCGGCCGGAGCTAAGGCCGGCGACGGGACCTCGCAGCGAAACGTGCCCGACACACCGGCACCCGACTTTCGGTGGCCGCACAAACAGGTTCGGATCACGAAGCAATGGGGGACGGGCTGGGGGACGAACGCCGGGGCCAGACGTGCGAAAGGGGCCACTCGGGCCCCTTCGCGGGATTTGGCGGAGAGTGAGGGATTCGAACCCTCGATGGGCTTTTGACCCATACTCCCTTAGCAGGGGAGCGCCTTCGACCACTCGGCCAACTCTCCGGAAACGCGGCACAGGATAAGGCCTTGGGCCTTCAAATGAAAGGCCCGGAAGGCTGATCGCAGCCTCCGGGCCTTTCGCTTTCCTTACGGGAGGTTCAGTCGTCGCGTGCGCCTGCCGCGGCACCACCCGCCCCAGTACCACCGCCACTGGAGTTCTCGCCGCCGCCCTCACCACTGGCGACGTTCGCTTCACGCTGAATGCGCTGAAAGATTTCCTCGCGATGGACCGCGACGTCCTGGGGTGCGTTGATGCCGATGCGGACTTGATTGCCCTTGACCCCCAGGACGGTGACGGACACATCATCGCCGATCATGAGGGTCTCGCCCACACGCCGAGTCAAAATGAGCATGCTCTTCTCCGCAGTGCCTGTGTCGGACGGAGTCGGTCGTCCGGTAACCGTTTTACGGTCTGTCATCCTTAACCGTCCTCCTGTTGACCGACTGGGGTCTGTTCGAGTTCAAACGCATCGTGCAATGCACGCACTGCAAGTTCGAGGTACTTCTCATCTACGACCACGGAGATCTTGATCTCCGAGGTGGAGATCATCCGGATGTTGATGGTTTCGCGCGACAGGGCCTCGAACATCTTGCTGGCGATGCCCGCGTGCGAACGCATACCGACCCCGACCACCGAGATCTTCACGATGTGCGTATCCCCGGACACCTCGCGGGCGCCCAGCGCTTTCGCGGCCGCCTGCAGGATCTCCAGGGCCTTGTCGTAGTCATTGCGATGGACGGTGAACGTGAAGTCGGTGGAATTATCCGCCCCGACGTTCTGCACGATCATGTCCACCTCGATATTGGCGTCCGCGATCGGGCCGAGGATGCGATGCGCGACCCCCGGCTGATCGGGGACGCCCTGAACCGTCAGCTGGGCCTCGTTCTGATTGAACGCGATACCCGCAACCAGCGCCTGTTCCACTTGCGCATCCTCCTCCGTGGTAATCAGGGTTCCAGGGCCTTCCTCGAACGAGGACAGCACTCGTAAAGGGACGTTGTACTTGCCGGCAAATTCCACCGCGCGGATCTGCAGCACCTTGGAGCCCAGGCTGGCCATCTCCAGCATCTCCTCGAAAGTGATGCTTTGCAGGCGGCGGGCCGTCGGCACCAACCGCGGATCGGTGGTGTAGACGCCGTCGACATCAGTATAGATGCGGCATTCGTCGGCCTTCAGCGCCGCGGCCAGCGCCACCGCGGTGGTATCCGATCCGCCCCGGCCCAGGGTGGTGATCGCACCCTCCTCGTCCACGCCCTGGAAACCGGCCACGACCACGACGCGCCCGGCCTCGAGATCGCCGCGCACCCGGGCATCGTCGATGCTGCGGATACGGGCCTTGTTGTGCGCACTATCCGTACGGATGGTCACCTGCGCCCCGGTGTAGGACCGCGCATCACAGCCCCGCGCCTCCAGCGCCATCGACAGCAACGCGATGGTGACCTGCTCCCCGGTGGACAGCAGCACATCCAGCTCGCGACCGTCCGCGCGCGGATTCAGTGCGTGCGCCAGGCCCAGCAGGCGGTCGGTCTCGCCGCTCATCGCGGAGACCACGATCACCAGCTGATGGCCTTCCTCGCGCAGCTTCAGCGCGCGTTCCGCCACCGCCTGGATGCGTTCGGGCGAACCCACCGAGGTGCCGCCAAATTTGAGTACCAGCAACGCCATTTCAAGATTCCGTTCCGTGCCCGGTCCTTGCGACCGTCCGGACAGGGCGCACCCCATCCATTAGCGTTTACTTAAGAAGCGGGCATTAAACACCAACTGGCCGCCGCATTAAAGCCCACCGCCCCGGCGAACCCCGCGCAGGGCCCCGTCATTGCGAGGCCCCAACGGGGCCGTGGCAGCCTCCGTCCAAAACCACCGGATCCCGCCGAACCCTCCAGCACCGGGGCTACCCCCGGAGATCGCCACGGCGCTACGCGCCACGCGATGACGGGGATCGCAGCATACGGGGCGGTCAGGCGCGTTCGCGCACCCAGGCCTCCACCGAGGCCAGGGCCGCGTCCAGCTTGTCCGGACTCTGGCCGCCGGCCATCGCCATGTCCGGGCGGCCGCCGCCCTTGCCGTCGACCTGCGTAGCGACATGGCCCACCAGATCGCCGGCCTTGAACTGGCCGGTCTCGGCCTTGGTCACACCTGCCACCAGGCTGACCTTGCCCTCGCCCGTCGCGGTGCCCAGCACCACCACAGCCTTGCCGAGCTTCTGCTTGAGCTGGTCGACCATGTCGCGCAGGGCCTTGGGCTCCACGCCCTCAACCTTGGCGGCCAGCACCTGGATGCCGTCGACATCCTTGGCCTGCGAGCCGAGGTCGTCGCCGGCCTGGCTGGCCAGCTTGCCCTTCAGCTGCGTGACCTGTTTCTCCAGCTCGCGGGTACGCTCCTGAAGCTGGGCAACCTTGTCGGCCGCCTCGCCGCGCCCGGCGCGCAGGCGATCGGCGATCGTGTCCAGGTGGCCGATCTGCTCGTCCACCCAGCGCAGGGCGACCTCGCCGGCGACCGCCTCGATACGCCGGATGCCGGCGGCCACCCCACCCTCGGAGGTAATGCGGAACAACCCGATGTCGCCGGTGCGGTC
The DNA here is from genome assembly GCF_000377825.1 of Thioalkalivibrio sp. AKL9. Classification (NCBI taxonomy): domain Bacteria; kingdom Pseudomonadati; phylum Pseudomonadota; class Gammaproteobacteria; order Chromatiales; family Ectothiorhodospiraceae; genus Thioalkalivibrio; species Thioalkalivibrio sp. AKL9. Next base: position 25,846 of record NZ_KB905106.1, read on the forward strand.
CACGTGCGTGCCGCCGCACAGCTCCACCGAGGTGCCGATCTTCAGCACGCGCACGCGATCACCGTACTTCTCGCCGAACAGCGCGACCGCGCCGGACTCCATCGCGGAGTCGATGTCCATGACGTTGGTATCGGTGGCCTCGTTGGCCAGGATCTCGGCGTTCACCTGGGCCTCGATGGAGCGCAGCTGTTCGTCGGTCAGCGGTTCCATATGGGTGAAGTCGAAGCGCAAACGATCCGGGTCCACCAGCGATCCCTTCTGTTGCACGTGGTCGCCCAGCTGATCGCGCAGCGCCTTGTGCAGGAGATGAGTGGCCGAATGGTGGCGGCGGATGTTCTCGCGGCGCGGGCCTTCCACGGCGGCCTGCAGGGTCTGGCCGCGCTCCAGCGTGCCGGCGCGGACCTGGCCTACGTGGATGTGCGCCGCACCCTGCTTGCGGGTGTCGGAGACCTGGAAGCGCACGCCGGAACCGCTGAGCGTACCGACATCGCCCACCTGGCCGCCGGACTCGCCATAGAACGGCGTGCGGTCCAGTACCACCAGCCCCTCGGCACCGACTTCCAGGCGATCGACGGCCTCGCCATTCTGGTACAGCGCCAGCACGCGGCCCTCGTCGTCCACGGTCTCGTAGCCGGAGAATTCGGTCGCGACATCGACCTGCGGCAGGCCGCCGTCGTCCATCGAGAAGTGGCTGGCCGCACGCGCCCGTGCACGCTGGCCGGCCATGGCGGACTCGAAGCCCTCCATGTCCAGCTCCAGCTCGCGCTCGCGCGCAATGTCGCCGGTCAGGTCCACCGGAAAGCCGTAGGTGTCGTAGAGCAGGAAGATGGTCTCGCCGGGGATCACCTTGCCCTCGAGATCGCGCAGGTCCTCTTCCAGGATCTTCATACCCTTGTCCAGGGTCTCCAGGAACTTGCGCTCTTCCTTTTCCAGGACCTTCTCGACCTGGGCCTGCGCCTCGGCCAGTTCCGGGAAGGCCTCGCCCATCGCGCGCACCAGGTCGCCCACGGTCTGGTAGAGGAAGGCGTCCTGCGCGCCGACCTTGAAGCCATGGCGCGCGGCGCGGCGGATGATGCGGCGCAGCACGTAGCCACGCCCCTCGTTCGACGGCAGCACGCCGTCGGTAATCAGGAAGGCGATGGAGCGAATGTGATCCGCGATCACGCGCAGCGAGGCGGAATCCTTCTCGGTCGCACCGGTTACCCGTGCGGCCGCCGCGATCAGGTCCTGGAACAGATCGATCTCGTAGTTGGAATGCACACCCTGCAGCACAGCCGCCAGGCGTTCCAGGCCCATGCCGGTATCCACGGACGGGCGCGGCAGCGGGTTCAGCGTGCCGTCCGCATCGCGGTCGTACTGCATGAACACCAGGTTCCAGATCTCGATGTAGCGATCGCCATCCTCGTCCGGCGAACCGGGCGGGCCACCCGCGACCTCCGGCCCGTGGTCGTAGAAGACCTCGGTGCAGGGGCCGCAGGGGCCGGTTTCGCCCATCTGCCAGAAGTTGTCGGAACCGCCGTCAGGGTCGTCGCCGATGCGGATGATGCGTTCGGCCGGGACCTTGATCTCGTCGGCCCAGACCTTGTAGGCATCGTCGTCGGTCTCGTAGACCGTGACCCACAGCTTTTCCGGCGGCAGGCCGATGGTGTCGGTCAGGAACTGCCAGCAGTAGTGGATCGCGTCGCGCTTGAAGTAGTCACCGAAACTGAAATTGCCCAGCATCTCGAAGAAGGTGTGGTGCCGCGCGGTGTAGCCGACATTCTCGAGATCGTTGTGCTTGCCGCCGGCGCGCACGCAGCGCTGGCTGGACACGGCCCGGGTGTACGGGCGCTTCTCGCGCCCGAGAAACACATCCTTGAACTGCACCATGCCCGCGTTGGTGAACAGCAACGTGGGGTCGTTGCCGGGCACTAGCGGGCTGGACGGCACGATCGTGTGTCCGTGCCCTTCAAAGAATTCGAGGAAACTCCGGCGAATGTCGGCGCTTTTCATGCGGTTCCGATAGCAATGGGGTCAAACCCGGAATGCTATCACGCAAGCGCCCCACCCGCGTATTGCCGGGCCCGTCTTCCGGCCATCTTCCTAGTCATTGCGAGGCCCCCAAAAGGGGCCGGAGCGATCGTTTGGGACATGCCCCGCCGCCGGATCCGGTGGCCATGGACACGGATTGCTTCGTCGCGATGCTCCCCGCAATGACAGGACACTAAAACGTCATTGCGAGCGTAGCGAAGCAATCGGTCAGGGTTCGTCCTTCCAGGCGGCGAGGGCCTGGTGGGCGACACCGCCGGGGAATCCACGACCCGCGAGGTGGCGAAGATAGCGGGCCTCGTCCTCGCGGGTCTCGGGGGGATGACGGAAGTGGCGTTCGAGCTGGCCACGGGCCTGGTCGATCCAGTCGATCTCCAGGGCATCGATGGCGGCGTTCACGGTGTCGTTGCCGATGCCATTGTGGGCCAGTTCGGCACGGATGCGCTGTTCGCCGTAACCCTGCTCGGTACGGTGGCGGGCCATGAAGTCCGCGTAACGGGTATCGCTCAGATAGTCGAGCTCGCGCGCACGTTCCAGCGCGGCGTCCACGGCATCCCGTTCGAAGCCGCGCTCACCGAGCTTGCGCGCCAGCTCCAGACCGGAGTGTTCACGCCGAACCAGCAACCGCAGGCCCACCTCAAGCGCAGCCTCGGGGTCGGCCGGGTCAGCCTTGCTCCTCGACCGGGGCATCGACCGGCACGTCCTCTACCGTGGCCTTGTTGCGCTTGGGCAGCAGGCGTTCGCGCAGCGTCTTTTCGACTTCCTCGGCGATGTGCGGGTTGTCCTTCAGGTACTGGCGGGCGTTTTCCTTGCCCTGGCCGATACGCTCGCCGTTGTAGCTGTACCAAGCACCGGCCTTGTCGATCAGGCCTTCCTTCACGCCCATCTCGATGATCTCGCCAACGCGGGAGATGCCCTCGCCGTAGAGGATCTCGAAATAGGCCTCGCGGAACGGGGGCGCCATCTTGTTCTTCACGACCTTCACGCGGGTCTCGTTGCCGATGACCTCGTCGCCCTTCTTGATCGCGCCGATGCGGCGGATGTCCATGCGCACGGAGGAGTAGAACTTGAGCGCGTTGCCGCCGGTGGTGGTCTCGGGGCTGCCGAACATCACGCCGATCTTCATGCGGATCTGGTTGATGAAGATGACCAGCGTGTTGGAACGCTTGATGTTGGCAGTCAGCTTGCGCAGGGCCTGCGACATCAGCCGCGCCTGCAGGCCGACGTGGGAGTCGCCCATCTCGCCCTCGATCTCGGCCTTGGGCGTCAACGCGGCCACCGAGTCGACGACCACGACGTCGATCGCGCCGGAACGCACCAGCATGTCGGAGATCTCCAGGGCCTGCTCGCCGGTATCCGGCTGCGAGACCAGCAGGTCGTCCACGTTCACGCCCAGCTTCTCGGCGTAGGTCGGGTCCAGTGCGTGTTCGGCGTCGACAAACGCGGCCGTACCGCCGGCCTTTTGCGCCTCGGCGATTACCTGCAGGGTCAGGGTCGTCTTGCCCGAGGATTCCGGCCCGTAGATCTCGACCACACGCCCGCGCGGCACACCGCCGATGCCAAGCGCGATATCCAGTGCCAGGGAGCCCGTGGAGATCGCGGGGACGTCCACCGCCTCCTGATCGCCCATGCGCATGACCGCGCCCTTGCCGAATTGGCGTTCGATCTGCCCGAGTGCGGCGGTCAGGGCCTTCTTGCGATTGTCGTCCACGGTATGCCTCCCGATACTTGCTGCGATGGTTTCCGACCCGTTGCCCAAGACGGGGCGGATACGGGGCCGCAGTATCCCACAGGGCGGGGAGTGACCCAACCCGTGATCGTGCAGGGACAAAGGACTTGCCCAAGACACCCGCGGCGCGGGAGCCAAGCCGCCTGGCCTGCGGGCGGGACGCTTGGGTTGGCCCGGGTCACGGCCCCGGGCCAACGAACCGGGCACCCGTCACCGATCCATGGGGTTTCCGGGTTCGTCGGGACCCGCCGCGGGGGGCACGGCACGACGCCTCCGGGTTTCGTCGTCGTGCAGGTGAACATCCATCTGCGGAAAAGCGATCTCGATCCCCTGTTCGCGGAAACGCTTGATGATCGCGGTGTGGAGCCCGCTCAGCGTGACCAGCCGGTCCGCCATCTGGCAGACGAACACTCGCAGTTCGAAATTCAGCGCGTTATCGCCAAACCGGAGGAAATACACTACCGATTCGGGATCCTCCAGGACGTGCGGGTCTTCGTGGGCCACCTCCAGAAGGGTCTCCCGGACAAGATCGACATCGGACGCATAGCTGACCCCCACCGGGATCACCAGCCGCGTGGTGGTGTCGCTCAGAGTCCAGTTGATCAGATGGTCGGAGATGAACGTCTTGTTGGGAACGACGATCTCCCGGTTGTCCCAGTCGACGATCGTGGTAGCACGGCCCCGGATCTTCGATACCGTCCCGCTGTATTCGCCAACGGTGATGGTATCGCCCACCCGGACCGGGCGCTCCAGCAACACGATCAGCCCGGCAACGAAGTTGGCCACGACCTCCTGCAGACCAAAACCCAGACCGACGGTCAGCGCCGCCACCAGCCACTGGATCTCGCTCCAGCGCAGGCCCAGAAGCGAAAACACCACGATAACCGCCACCACGGCCAGCAAATAGCGCAGGAGCATGGTGAACGTGTAGCGCCCGGGCGCATCCATCTGCGTGCTGCGCGACAGCAGGATCTCCACCAGCCCCGGCAAGTTGCGCGCGGACAACAGAAACAGCAGCCCCAGAAACCCAGCCAGCAACAGATCCTGGAGGGACACGCTGGTGAGGATCTCGCTCTCGCCGATCTCGATCGTGCGCGACCACAGTGTGATCCCGTCCAGCCAGGCCAGGGCCGGCAGGATGTCCGACCACACCCACAACAGTCCCACTACCGTGCCGCCCAGCGCCGCCACCCGCAGCAGCGTGCGGCTTTGCAGATTGACGTCCTCCATGCTCAGCTGCGGCTCGGGGACGTCCAGCCCAGTTTCGCCGCCGCTGCCGCCCTCGGTGACTGCCTCCTGCTCGCGCCGCTCACGGTTCCGGAGCAGCGCCAGCCGCATCTCTCCCAGGACCAGCCACCGGGCCGCCAGGCTGTAACCAAGACCGACAACAATCAGCACCAGCACCGTCCCGATCAGGTGCCGCAGGAGCTCGGCCACGGTGTACAGATAACCGGCCAGGGCAAGGGCCGCCAGGCCCACCACCATCACGATCACGAGCCCCCGCAGCAATAACCGGCGGCGCTCGTCCAGCGTGCCGCCTTTCGAACCGTCCGGGACCGGCGCCAGAAGCAGCCAGGCCACCATCGCAAAATTCAGGATGACCGCCAGGAGTGCCAGACGGCCATAAAGGTCGAATACCTCGTCGCTCGGGTGCCCGAAGGCCAGGGCCACGAACAGGAACAGCAGGGTCTGCACCGGAAGAAACCAGTGCAGGTGACGATACAGACGCGTCAGCAATGGCTCGGGCCAGCCGAAATGCACGGTCCCGACCCCATGGCGGCTGATGAAGAGCAGCAGGAGGTGACCCGCCGTCCACCACACTGAAACCGTGATCAGTGCCAGGGACAGGACCTCCACCGCAAAACCCGGCTCCGGGACCGCATGCAACTGGAATGCGAGAGTCAGCAGCAGAAACGGCACGGGTAAAACGCGCAGCAGACTCCACCCCAGGGCCCGGACGGTGACCGAAATACTGTCCGTGTAGCGGTGACGGGTCGTTTCGGCGAGACGCTCCAGATGCCGGTGGACATTGCGCCCGGCGAGATACAGCAACCCCGCCACCAGCAGAATGAACCCGATGAACCATGGCCGGTGCAGCGTCTGGCGCAGGAATGTCTCCCGCAACTCCGCCCAGGCGGCGGGGTCCAGCAGCGCCAGGGTCGCGGCCGGCGCCCGCTCGAGCCACGCGACCCCGACCGGGGAATGGCTCGGCCACCAGAGCAACGCTTCTTGCAGGATCCGGTCGAGCTCCGCCACCAGATCGACGACCGCACGCAGCCGCAGGTCGGCCTGGCGCAGTTGTTCGGTCCGCGCCTCCTCGGCATGCAGCTCCGCATTCAGTGTCTGCCGGCGCAGCTCGCGCAAGGCCGCACGGGCCGCAGGTTCCCATTCCGCCACCGGGTCCGCCGGCAGCGCAGCCAGACGCTCGCGCAGGCTGATGGTCCGTAACTGCGACTGCGCCAACTCCCGCTCCAGATCACGTAGCTGGAAACGGACCTGGTCAAGATCGCGCAGGCGTCGCTGCTCCTCCAGGAAGACCCCACCCAGCGCCTCGGTCAGGCCACTGATCTCCAGACGCTCGTGGACATGGGACAGGGATTGCGCCAGTTCCCGCTCGACCCGGACCAGCCGGTCACGCTCATACTGCAGGGTGCGGGTCTGTGCCTGGGCCTCCGCGATGCGGTCGAACGCCGCATGCAGTTCCTCGATTTCCTCCGTATGGTGCAGCTGCGCTTCCGGCTGACGCTCCAGCAGGGTACGCAGCTCCGCCCGCAGTTCCTGCAGTTCCTCGCTGGACAGTTCGGTCAACCGGACCTCCAGCCGACCCTGCAGGACACTCTGCCAGCGCGCCTCCAACTCCAGACCGCGGATCAGCAGGCCCCGCGCCTGCATCCGCGGCGGCAGCGAAACGGCATCCAGCTGCGCCGCAAGCAGGCGAGCATCCGCCTGTCGCGCCCGGGCCTCCTGCACGGCTGCGTGAGCCTCCGTCCATTCGACCTCCTCGGGCAGCGGCTGTGGCCCGTCCTCCAGCTCCTGACGCTCCCGGCGCAGGCGTTCCAGGGTCTCCGCCTGAACCTCCGCCTGCTCTTCCAGTTGCGCGTGCAGGATGCGCTGGTCATCGAGTTCCGCTTCCAGTCGCTCGCGGTCGCGCCCCACCCGTTCCAGCTCATCCTCGATGCGGCGGATCGAGACCTCTTCACCCAGCCCGGCCGGGAATGCCCCGACCTCGTCCAGACCCTGTTCCAACTCGCCCAGACGCTCCGGCACCTCCCGGGCGGTGGTCGCACGGTCCAGCGCTCCCCGCACTCGCTCCACGGCCGCCTGCTCGTACTCGCGGGCCTCCTCCCACAGTGCCCGTTCCGCTTCCGCCCGGTCCTCGTCAGCGCTGCGCGCCTCGAGCTCGTCCAGCGGACTGGCCTCCAGCCACTCCTCCGCCGGCTGGGTATCCACGGCTTCCAGAAGCTCGGGGAGACGGTCGCGGAAAACGGCCAGATCGGCCTCCAGGGCCGCCACTTCCGCCGGGCTGACCACAACCGGCGAGGATGACTCCGGATCCGCGTCCGCCCCCGCCAGTGGACCGGCCACCAACCACAACAACAGGGCGATCCCAAGAAACGCGAGCCGCCACGTCCGGCGGCCCTTGTTGCATCCGTCGATCCTTCTCATGATCTACCTGTCCGCGAACCCGCCCGCCGTCGACTTGCGATCCCGCCCCGCCCGGCATACTCCGCGCGTTCCGGGGCATACGACCTCCGTATGCACAACATATACCGTATACCGCGTCGCCCCGGTTCGCCTGCCCGGTTCTGTGACTGCGTTAATCCCGCAGCGGTATCCCCGACCGCGATCCCGGCGGCCATGCAACCCCGACGCCGCGGAACGGACGCCGGCACACACCCGCGCAATCGGGCACCCCCGCCCCGAACGCGGCCCACACAGGCGTGACCCCGCACACGTTCCGGCGCGGGGTTCAGGACGAAATTCGGGGTCTGTGAGCCAGTTGGCTTGCGAGGATCAAAGGGGGCGAATAGCGTTTCCTGCGAGCACCCCTCCCCCCCTGTGTGCTCGACGCCCCGCGCCTCCAGAGGCCGGGGCGTTTTCATTGGCGGGGCCCGTTTGCCCAGGAGACTCCAGGTGCGGCGCGCGCAGGCGTTACGACTCCCTTGCGCCGGGTGACTGCACGGCGGTCACCGCGCCTTGTTCGCACGCAAGACCGACTCGCGCGCGAACGGGTCCCTTGATCAGGGTTTCCCTAGTGTGCCAGCAGTTCGCTCAGGGCATGCAACATGGACTGCAGGCGGACCTCGTGGCGTTCGCCATCGAAATGGCAGGTCTCGACACGGGCATCCTGGCCTCGCTGTTGCCAACCGAAGCAGACCGTACCGACCGGCTTGGCGTCGGTCCCGCCCCCGGGTCCGGCGATTCCGGTGACCGAGAGCGCGTGATTTGCCCCGCTGCGGGCCAGCCCACCCTCGACCATTGCACGGGCCACCGCCTCGCTGACGGCGCCGTGTTCCTCGATCAACTCGGGCGGCACGCCAACCATCGCGGTCTTGGCGGCGTTCGAGTACGCCACCCAGCCGCATTCGAACCACTGCGAGCTACCCGGAATATCCGTCATCGCCTGCGCGATGCCGCCGCCGGTGCAGGATTCCACGGTGCACAGGCGTTCGCCCTTCGCCATCAGGCGCTCGCTCAGGTCATAAACCAGGGCCGACAGGCTCGGGGCGTCGGACTCGCGGAGGGTCAGGAGGGTGGTGCTCGATTCTGCCGTCATGGGGCGATCATCCCTCCGGATCGAAGGCGACCGCAACCCGCCAGCCGTTGCCGGATGCGCCCTCGACGGGGGCGCAGCGCACCACGCGGCCGTGGCGCTCAAGCCCTTCCAGGCGACCGTCCGGGCTAGGCACCGAGACCGTAATGCCCACACCGGCATCGGTCTCGCGCTGCGCCACAAAGGCGCAACCCATGGCGGAGAGGTCCTCCAACTGCACGCTGATGGACTCGCCACTGGAGCGCCAGGTGACGCGCGCCGCCGTGCTGACCTGCATCCGCCGGTGATCGCGCCGATCCTCTTCCCCGATCATGCTCGCCTCCTCCCTGACATCGCGTCACTTGCGCTGTCCCGAGTGTGGCACAACTCCCGCACCTGACCCAGCTGCCATGCCGGGCACCGCATCCGTATACTGCGCATCTGCCCGAATCGAGCGCCGCCGGACCGATGAGCGCCGCCGCCCATACGCCGATGAGATGTCGCATTAGCCGGGCCAATCGCGGGCAGACCACGCCACAGGGCCATGCCAGCCGCGCGAGCGCCGGCCCCCTGCTTGAGGGCGTTACAGGCAGGGGTATGGAGCGTTAGTTGGCCTGCTTGCGGTCCGCATGGGCGCGGGATAGCGTGACTGAAGAGCACCGCCCCCCTGTTGTGCTCGGCGCCCCGTGCCTCCCCCCCTGAGGCCGGGGCGTTTCTCGTTGGGGTACGGAGCCCGCACGGGAGCACGGGGGATTGCCAACCGATGCATCCGCGCGCGTGATACCGTGCGCGGCGAACCGCCGAGTATTGGACAAATGTCTGATTGCGAATCCCGATTTTCTGGACAGCCGCTAACAAGTGACTGACAAGACGCCACTTTCCGCACACACCCCGATGATGCAGCAGTACCTCGGTATCAAGGCCGAGTACCCGGATACGCTGCTGCTCTACCGCATGGGTGATTTCTACGAGCTGTTCCATGATGACGCCGAGCGCGCCGCGGGACTGCTCGATATCACCCTGACCCGGCGTGGCGAATCGGCCGGACAGCCGATCCCCATGGCCGGGATCCCGGTGCACACGCTGGAGAGCTATCTCGCGCGCCTGCTGAAGCTGGGCGAGAGCGTGGCCATCTGCGAGCAGACCGGCGCCGTCGGAGAACAGAAGGGCCCGGTCAAGCGCGAGGTCGTACGCATTGTCACCCCCGGCACGGTCACCGAGGAGGCCCTGCTGGAGGCCCGCAGCATCAACCGGATGGTCGCGGTGTGCCCCGCCGGCTCGGCCGCGATCAAGGGCCGCAAGGAGGGCTACGGGATTGCCAGCCTGGAGTTCGCCTCCGGCCAGTTCCGCCTGCTGGAGGTGCGCGACGCGACCGAACTGGCCGCCGAGCTGGCACGGCTGGACCCGGTGGAATGCCTGATCCCCGACCAGGCCGCGCCCATCCCCGGGATCGAGGGCTTCGCCCCGCAGCGCCACGCGGACTGGCATTTCGACGGTGTCTCCGCCCGCCGGGTCCTGACCACCCACTTTGGCACCCGGGATCTCTCCGGCTTTGGCTGCGACGGCCTGGATCTCGGCATCGCCGCGGCCGGCGCCCTGCTCGCCTACGTGCAGAACCGCCATCGCGGGGATCTCGCGCACATCACCGGCCTGGCGCACGAGCTGCGCAGCCAGATGCTGGTGCTGGACCCGGCCACCCGCCGCAACCTGGAGCTGACCCGCACCCTGGGCGGCGAACGCCACGGATCCCTGCTGGCCCTGCTGGACACCACCCGCTCGGCGATGGGTTCACGCCGGCTGCTGCAATGGCTGCACCAGCCACTGCGCGACCGCGCCATCATCCGCGAGCGCCAGACCGCGATTACCGGACTTCTGGAGTCGGGGGCCACCGCGCCCCTGCGCGAGGTCCTGGCCGGCAGCGCGGATGTCGAACGCATCCTGTCGCGTATCGTCCTCGGCAGCGCCCGGCCGCGCGACCTGACCGCCCTGCTCGCGAGCCTCGAACGCCTGCCGCCCCTGCACCAGGCCCTGACCCCGCTGGCCGCCAGCGCAGCCTCCCTGCAGGCGCTGTACGACGCCCTGGCCCCGGAAGATGAACTGAGCGCGACCCTGGCCGCCGCCCTGGTCGAGGAGCCACCACTGCGCGTCACCGACGGCGGCATGATCCGCGCCGGCTTCGATGCCGAACTGGATCGCCTGCGCGCACTGGAGAACGATGCCGACTCGTTCCTGCGCGAGATCGAGGCGCGCGAGCGCGAGGCCACCGGCATCCCCACGCTCAAGGTCGCCTACAACCGCGTGCACGGCTACTACATCGAGGTCTCGCGCACGCGCTCGGCGGAGCTGCCCGGGCGCTTCATGCGCCGCCAGACGCTGAAGAACGCCGAGCGCTACACCACCGAGGAACTCAAGCGCTTCGAGGACGAGATCCTCTCCGCCCGCGAGCAGGCCATGGCCCGCGAGCGCGCCCTGTTCGACGGCCTGATCGCCGAGCTCCAGGGTCGCGCCCCGGGTCTGCGCGTGATTGCGGACGCGCTGGCCGAACTGGATGCCCTGGCCTGCCTGGCCGAGCGGGCCAGGCGCCTGGACTGGCACTGCCCGGAACTGGTCGACACGCCCGGCATCCGCATCGAACAGGGCCGCCACCCGGTAGTGGAGGCCGGCCTGGATGCGCCCTTCGTCGCCAACGACACCGAGCTGGACCCCGAAGAGCGCAGGCTGCTGGTCATCACCGGCCCCAACATGGGCGGCAAGTCCACCTACATGCGCCAGACCGCGCTGATCGTGCTGCTGGCCTGCATGGGCAGCTTCGTGCCAGCCGCGCGCGCGCAGATCGGGCCGGTGGACCGGATCTTCACCCGCATCGGGGCCTCCGACGACCTGACCTCCGGGCGCTCCACCTTCATGGTGGAGATGACCGAGGCCGCCAACATCCTGCACAACGCGGGCCCCGAGAGCCTGGTGCTGATGGACGAGATCGGCCGCGGCACAAGCACCTTCGACGGCCTCGCCCTGGCGCTCGCCTGCGCCGAACGCCTGACGCGCCACAATCGCGCCCTGACCCTGTTCGCCACGCACTACTTCGAGCTGACGGCGCTGGCCGAACGCGAACCGGCGGTCGCCAACGTGCACACGGATGCCATGGAACACGAGCACAGCATCGTGTTCCTGCACCAGGTCCGCGAGGGGCCGGCCAATCAGAGTTACGGCCTGCAGGTAGCGCAACTGGCCGGGGTACCGGCCGATGTCCTGAAGCTCGCGCGCCAGCACCTGCGCGAGCTCGAGGACCGCGCCGCCGAGAGCGACTCGCCGCAACTGGGGCTGTTCACGCCCAAACCCGACCCGGCGGACGTGGCCGCACGCGAACCCGAGCCGTACGAAGCGGAGGCACGCGCCCTGAAGGCCCTGTTCGATACTCTGGATCCGGACGACATGTCCCCGCGCGAGGCCCTGGATGCCCTCTATCGGATGAAAGACGCCCTGCGCGAAAAGTAGCCGCTGCGTCGGGGGTCAGTCGTCCGGATCCGCGGGCGTGACCGCCTCTTCCTTGGCATCGTCCGGATCGCCATCTTCCAGCACATCCGACGGGATCGCCGCGCTGTCCCAGCCGCCACCCAGCGCACGGAATAGCGTCGCGGTGGCCGCCAGCCGATCGCGCGAGGCCTCGGTCAGGGTCAGGCTCGCATCCAGCAGGGCGCGACGCGCGTCCAGCACCTCCAGATAGCCCACGAAGCCGCCGAGATAGCGCCGCTCCGCCAGGTCAAGGACCTCGATCCGGGCACGCATCTCGCGCTGGCGTGCCTCCACCCGCTCGTGGGCCGCGTTCAGGACGCTCCAGGCATTGCCCACCTCGACCAGGGCCTCCTGGATCGCCAGGCGATACTCCAGCTCCGCGATCGTATATTCGGCCTCCACCCCGTCAATGGTCGCCTGACGTCGCCCAAAATCGAGGAGCGGAACCGTGGACCCGACCAGCAACTCCCAGATCGCCGAATCACCGGAGGCCAACTGGCTCACCCCGCTCGCCTCCTGCCCAAACAGGGCCGCCAGATTCAGGCTCGGCAACCATTCGGCCCGCGCCGGCACCACACGGGCCGCGGCGATCCCAGCGTCGAGGTCGTTCTCCAGGGCGTCGCGCACTAGGCGGTCGAGCCGCGGGTCCTCGAATCTCTCCCACCAGAACTCGGCAGCGGCGGAGTCCTTGTCCATCTGCTCGCCAACCGCCCCCGGCCACGCCTCCGGGAGGGCGACCTCCGGGCGCTCGTAGTCCGGCTCCACCGCACAGCCCGCCAGCACGAGGGCCACACGGGGACGCCACCGACCCATCCCGTAAAGGCTGTTGCGGCCCATCGGATCCCGAAATGACGCCGGCCCGCGCCCGGGATTCACGACTCCGGTGGTGGAGGCGTTACAATGCCGCCATATCCTGTCGGCAGGGCCAGGGACACGTGCCGCCGCGACCATGACCGGGCCTCAAAAATCCCGGTCAACTGACTGAATTCAAAGGGAGACAAGCATGGCTTTCATCGTTCTCGATAACTGCATCAAGTGCAAGTACACCGATTGCGTCGAGGTCTGCCCGGTCGACTGCTTCCATGAAGGACCGAACTTCCTGGCCATCGACCCCGACGAATGCATCGACTGCACCCTGTGCGAGCCGGAATGCCCGGCCGAAGCCATCGTGCCGGAGGACGACGTCCCCGAAGACCAGCTCCAGTTCATCGAACTGAACGCCGAACTCGCCCGCACCTGGCCGGTCATCACCGCGCGCAAGGACCCGCCGGCCGACGCCGAGGATTGGGACGGCGTGGAAGGCAAACTCCAGTACCTGGAACGCTAACCCCGGCAAGACCGGTCCCAGCCAGCCGCCAGCCTGGGCGCAGCTCACAGTCAGGAGCTGCGCCACCACCCGGGGAGCGGCTCCTCCGCTGGCCCCGCGCAACGCCCACCCGCCCTCCTACGCACCCGCGCCAGGAAGTGCTTGCCGCGCGGCCGCCTCCGCTGACGGCCGCATCGTCCCGCGAGCGGCCCTGCACGCAATGGATGATCGACCCAGCACGAGAAGGCCGGACGACGATCCGGGGCCCGGAAGTGCCGCCTCAGGCGGCAGGGCGATCGGGGAACAGGTGGCAGGGAATCCACCACAGGTACACCATCATTCCGATCAGCTCGACCAGGGACTGGAACACCACCACGACCACGGCGAGTTCCAGCCCCTGCGGCAGGGCGAGCGCGATGGGCAGGACCACGAAGGAGTTGCGCGACCCGAGGCTGAAGGCGAGCACCCGCCCTTCGGCTATCGGCAGGCCGAACACCTGGGCCAGGGCCCGCGCCAGCAGGGCCGCGACCACCAGGAAACCGGCAAAGATCAGTAGCAGCGGCAACAGCACACCGACTCCGTCGAGCACCGTGTTGATCTGCGAGGCCGCAATGATGAACACCACCACGGCCAGCAACGGGACCGGCAGCCAGGCCAGGCCCGAGATCAGGTGTCCGCGGCCGGGGTCGTCGTAGGCCCAGCGTTCGGTCAGATAGGCAAGGATCAGCGGGACCAGGATCAACCCCGCGAAGGCCTTCAGCACGTCCTCGCCAGCCAGCGCCAGGGTGAACTCACCGCCAAAGAACAGCCACAGGTACAGCGGCAGCAGGGCCAGCTGCAGCAGGAGCGAAATGGGTGAGAAGGCGATGGCCCGGCGGGTATCGCCGCCGCCGAGATGGGTAAAGGTGATGAACCAGTCGGTGCAGGGCACCAGCAGCACGAGGGCGATCCCCAGCAGGATCGCTGGATCGCCCGGCGCCACCTGGAGGATCGCCCAGACCAGCGGCGGGATCACCACGAAGTTGCCGATCACCGCTGCCAGCAGCAAACGCGGCTCGCGGAACGCCGCGCCCAGGTGGAGCAGCGGCGTCTGCGTGAAGGTGGCGTACAGCAGCACCCCGAGTACGGGCCAGAGCACCACCTCCAGCCACTCGCTGGCCCCTGGCGCGGCCACCCCCAGGAAAAGCCCTAGGGCGATCGTCACCAGGTAGATCAGTACCTGATACTGCTCCAGCCGCTCACGCATCCGCGAACGCGGCTCGGGCACGACACAAGGCGTTTACCAGAGCCAGGTTTCAGGTTGCTCGATAGCACGGTTGTCGTTGTTGGCCAGCAGGCCCTTGATGCAGCGCACCAGCAGCCAGATCACCAGGGCGAGGAAGATCACGAAGCCGATGCCGATCGGCGTCGTGATGACCCCGAGCACGGCAAACAACAGCCCGATCCAGAACGTGCGGATCTGGTAGGTGAAGTGGGAGACGCTGACGGTATCGGCCTCGCCGCGCTTGATATAGGCGATGATCAGACCGGCGATGGCGGTCAGCGCGGTCAGGAAGCTGACCAGATAAAGCACGTATACCACGGTGACCATGGTGGCATCCTTGCGCGGGCCGAGCGTGGGCTTGCTCACGTCGCTGCGCACAACTTCCGGTTTCGGATCTTCGGACACTTCGCACCTCCTGTGGCGTGAATGACGGGGACCAACTTATCAGACTCTCCCGATGCCTATCCGGGCCCGCCCAGCACGATGAGCAGGATACCGACAAGGGCAAAGAAGAACCCGGCCAGTTGCACCCGTGACATGCGCTCGGCCTGGAACAATCGCGCCATCAGCGCCGTCGGCGCCGGGGACAGCGCCCCGGCCACCGCGATGATCGACAACAGGCCCATGCGCACCGCGACCACGAAGGCCAGAGTGGCCGCCGCCTGTAACAGACCTGCCAGCGACAGCAACACCAGGGTCGAGCGGCTCATCCCCAGCTGCGGACGGCGGATCAGCATCACCACCAGAAGGGCCAGGGCACCCACTGCCGAGGTCGCGACTACCGGCCACAGCGGCGAGCCGGCCTCGGCCTCGTTGAGGAACACGAATATCAGACCGAAGCAGGCCCCTGCGATCGCCGCGTCGAGCAGGCCACGAACCGGATGCTCCCCCCTCGCCAGCGCCATCAGGCCACGTACCGGTTCATCCAGGTTGCGCGGACTCGCCTTGCGCGCCCCGCCAGAGATCATCCCGATCGCGATCACGATCGCGGCGATCCCGAGCAACGCCAGCAGCCCCGGCTGTTCACCCAGCGCGAGTCCGACCAGCAGCGGCACCAGCGCCGAGATCACCCCGGTCACCGCAGCGACCAGCCCCATCGAACCCTGGGCCAAGCCGTGGTAGTACGCCAGCAGGCCCAGCGCCAGGGCAAGCCCCGCGGCCCCACCCCAGATCAGGGCCTGCGCTCCAGGCAGACCCGCCAGCGGAAGGGCGATCACCAACAGGGCTGCGGTCGCAAGGATCTGCGAATAGCAGGCCACCACCAGCGCCGGAATGCGTCGCGAGGCCAGCCCGCCGAAGAAATCGCCGGCGCCAAACCCCAGGGCCGTCAGCAGGCCCAGAAAGAACGCCAACTCAGACCCTGCCGCGGTTCGAACCCATCATGCGCGGGCTTACTCGTGCGCGCCGTCGAGCATGTCCTTCAGGGCCTCTTCGCCACCGGCATGGCCGACGCCGGTCACCACACCCTCGGTGTCCAGCAGGATCACGGTCACCTGCTCGCGCTGATGCGGCAGGAAGCCGGCATCGGCCTCGCTGGAGGTCACCACGATGGAATAGTCCCGCGCCTGCATCCGCGGCAGCACCACGTTCTGCATCGGTTGCGCCGGCATCTCGTGGATATCGGCGATGTAGATGATGCCCAGCGCATCGCGCGCCTCGGCGCCCATGCCATCCAGCACCGCATTGGCCACACCAGCCGGCGCGGCCTCCACGGTCTTCAGGATCACGCGGGCATCGCCCGGCAGCTCCACCGGATTGCCGTGCTGGTCGTTCAGGGTGCGCTCGGGAAAGGGCTGGCCCTCGCCGAACTCGGGCTCCGGGCCACCGCCGGACATGCAACCGGCGACAAGCCCGGCCGCGGCCAGCAGGACGGCGGGCAGGAAGGATCGGGCGATACGGGACATGACAGTTCTCCTGCGAGTCAGAACATGGAATCGAGCGCGCAGCACGGGCGCGCTTTAGCGCCGCCGATGGTAACGCATCGAGTGCGTCAGTAGACTGCAACGACCTTCACGACCGACGCCTGCATGCTGTATTCGCTGATCAAACTGCTGCGCCCGCACCAGTACATCAAGAACGGGTTCGTGTTCCTCGGTGTGGTGTTCGCGCACGAGTGGGGCGAACCCGGCACGGTGCTGGCGGCCAGTCTCGCCTTCCTCGCCTTCTGCGCGATCGCCAGCGCGGTGTACGTGCTGAACGACATCGTCGATGTCGAGGCCGACCGCCAGCATCCGACCAAGCGCGACCGCCCCATCGCCAGCGGTGCGATCAGCGTACCCACCGCCTGGGCGATCTTCGCCACCGCGGCGATCCTCGCGCTGGTCCTCGCGGCGATGGTCAGTACCTGGGTCATCGCGCTGATCCTGACCTACCTGGTGCTGAACGTGGCCTATTCCTGGTCGCTGAAGCACATCGTGATCCTTGATGTATTCAGCATCGCGGCCGGCTTCATGCTGCGCATCCTCGCCGGCACCCTGGGCCTGGGCATCGAGCCCTCGCAGTGGCTGCTGCTGTGCGGCCTGATGCTGACGCTGTTTCTTGGCTTCGCCAAGCGCCGCGCGGAGCTGGCCGACGACACCATCGAACGCCGCGGCAACGCCGATCGGCCGCGGCGCGTACTCGACGACTACAGCCTCAGCCTGCTCGATCAGTTCACCTCCATCAGCGCCGCCTGCACGGTACTCGCCTATGGCCTGTACACCGTCAGCGCGGAGACCATGGCCCTGCACGGCACCGACGGGCTGATCTACACCCTGCCGTTCGTGATCTACGGCATCTTCCGCTACCTGTTCCTGCTGCACGCCCGCGGCGGCGGCAACGACACCTCGCGCGACCTGGTCACCGACCCCCACCTGCTGGCCACTGTTGCGGTGTGGCTGGGGGTCACCATCGCCGTGCTCGCATGAGCACGGTACGGCTCTCCGGCTGGCGCCTGCGCGCGGTGATGTTCTCGGTCATCGTGGCCGTCGCCCTGTATCTCGGGGTCGCCCTGTGGGCCGGTGCGGACGAGGTCTGGCGCGCCCTCAAGCTGGTGGGCTTCGGCGGACTGCTGCTGGCACTGGCGCTGTCACTGTTGAACTACAGCCTGCGTTTCACCCGCTGGCAGCTGTACCTGCGCACCCTGGGCCATGCCGTCCCGACCCGCGCCAGCCTGCACATCTACGTGGCCGGCTTTGCCCTGACCACCACCCCCGGAAAGGCCGGGGAGGCGCTGCGCGGGGTACTGCTGAAACGCCGCCACGTACCCTACCCCGACAGCTTCGCGGCGTTCGTCTCCGAACGCCTGTCCGACCTGATCGCGGTGGTGCTGCTGTCCATGCTGGGACTAACCCTTGTCGCCCAGGGCACCTGGCTGATCCTGATCGGTGCCGCCTGCATCCTGGCCGCGCTGGTGGTGCTCGCCTGGCGCCGGCCACTGGCGTGGCTGCAGATCGTGAGCGACCGCCCGGGGCAGCGCCTGTGGCGCACCCTGCACCATCTGGTTACCGTCCTGCTGCAGGCGCGGCGCTGCCACCGGCCCGCCCTGCTGGCCGGCGCCACCGTGCTCAGCGTGATCGCCTGGAGCGCGGAGGCCCTGGCCTTCTGGTGGATCCTCAACGCCATGGGCTTCGAGGCCACGTTCGCCTTTGCCGCGTTCGTGTTCGCCCTGGCCATGCTGGCGGGCGCGCTGAGCTTCCTGCCGGGGGGGCTCGGCGGCACCGAGGCGGTGATGATCGCCCTGCTGCTATGGGCCGACATGCCACCGGCCGATGCGGTCGCGGCGACCATGCTGATCCGCTTCACCACGCTGTGGTTCGCGGTGATCCTCGGCCTGATCGCGCTGGGCACCAACCCCGAGGCGCGCGGCCGCGAACTCCCGGACCCGCACCATGGCTAGGCTCGCCACGCCAATCCCGTCATTGCGAGGCCCCGCAGGGGCCGTGGCAATCTCCCGAAGCTGTTCCGGGCGTTGGGGGCAGGAGACGGCGATAACTCGCTGCGCTCGCCCGTCGGGCCGGCCTGCGGCCGTTCAACGCGCTACGCGCCTTTGTGCCGCGGCCGCGCAGCGGCCTCGCAATGACGGGGACATTGGGCGCGCGGAGGGCATGGCATGACCGCCAGCTGGAACCGCATCCCTCGGGTGGAACACGCGGCCGAGGTCGCGCTCGGTCGCCGCGGGCGCGCATTGCCCGACGTGCCGCGCCCCCTGCTCGCCCACGGGCTGGGGCGCAGCTATGGCGACGTCTGCCTGAATCCCCAGGCCTCGCTGCTGCACACGCCGGGGCTGGATCGCTTCGTGGCCTTCGACGCCGCCACCGGAGAGCTCACGGCCGAGGCCGGGGTATCGCTGGATGCGCTGCTGCGCTTTGCCGTGCCACGCGGCTGGTTTCCGCCGGTGGTGCCCGGCACGCGCTTCGTTACCCTGGGGGGTGCGATCGCCAATGACGTGCACGGCAAGAACCACCACCAGGCCGGCAGCTTCGGCGACCATGTACGCGCCCTGACCCTGCGTCGTTCCGATGGCCAGGTGCTGGAGGTCACCCCCGAGAACACACCCGACTGGTTCGCCGCGACCGTCGGCGGCCTGGGCCTGACCGGCCTGATCGAGACCGTGACCCTGCAGCTGGCCCCGATCCGCAGCGCCTGGATGCGCGCCTGGTCGCAGCGCTTCGACTCGCTGGACGCGTTCTGGGAACTGAACACCCAGTCCGAGCGCGAGTGGCCCTACACCGTGGCCTGGATCGACTGCCTGAACCCGGGAGCCGGCGGCCGGGTCGGTCGCGGCATCTACAGCGGCGGGCGCCATGCGACCACCGCGCCGCGCAAGGACGCCTGGCACGAACACCGCCGCAGCATCCCGCTGGACCCGCCGGTGTCGCTGGTCAACCGCCTGACCCTGCGCGCGTTCAACCACCTCTACTACCGCCAGCCGGTGCACGCGACCCCGCGCACGGTCCATCACCTGCCCTGGCTGTTCCCGCTGGACGCCATCCGGCACTGGAACCGGATCTACGGTCACAACGGGTTCTACCAGTACCAGTGCGTGCTGCCGCCCGGTGCTGCGAAGGACGGCGTACAGGCCCTGCTGGATGCCATCGCCGCCAGTGGCCAGGGGTCGTTCCTCGCGGTGCTCAAGACCTTCGGCGACCGCGCCGCGCCGGGCCTGCTGTCCTTCCCGCGCCCGGGTGCCACGCTCGCGCTGGACTTCCCGGAAAAGGGCCGCGACACCGAACGCCTGTTCGCGCGCCTGGACGCGATCGTGCAGGAGGCCGGCGGTGCCCTGTACCCTGCGAAGGACGCACGCATGCCGGCCGACGTCTTCCGCCAGGGGTTCCCCCGCTGGGAGGCCTTCGCCGAGTATGTGGACCCCGAATTCTCCTCCGGCTTCTGGCGCAGGGTGACTGCATGAACCCAATGAAGAACGTTGTCCTCTTTGGTGCCACCTCGGCCATTGCCTCTGCGGTGGCGCGGGAGTTGGTGGACACCGGTGCCCGGCTGTTCTGCGTGGCCCGCGACGGCGAGGCGCTGGAGGCCCTGCTGGCCGACCTGCGGGTGCGTGGCGACGACCCGGACGGCGCCCGTATCCTCGGCGCCACGGCGGATCTGGCCGACGTCGACGGCCACGCCGCCATCTGGCAACAGGCGCAGGAGGCCCTGGGCGAGGTGGACAGCGTGCTGCTGGCCTGGGGCACCCTGCCCGACCAGGCGGCCTGCAACGCCTCGGTGGACGAGACCCTCGAGGCGATCCACGTGAACGGCACCAGCGCCATCGCCCTGCTTGCCCGCATCGCGCCGGACTTCGAGGCCCGCGGCCGGGGCGTGATCGCCGCCATCGGCTCGGTCGCCGGCGACCGCGGGCGCCAGAGCAACTACGCCTATGGCACGGCGAAGGGCATGCTCGCGATCTACCTGCAGGGCCTGCGCAACCGCCTGTTCTTCAGCGGCGTGGACGTAGTCACGCTCAAGCCCGGCTTCGTGCGCACCCCGATGACCGAGGGCTTCAACCGCGCCGGCGCCCTGTGGGCCGAACCGGAAACGGTCGCCCGGGGCATCGTCCGCGCCATGCACCGTGGCCGCGACGTGGCCTACCTGCCCGGCAAGTGGTGGGTCATCATGACCATCATCCGCCTGATCCCCGAATACCTGTTCAAGCGCCTCAAGCTGTAACGACCATGTCCGCCCCCACCCGGCCCGGCCCCGCGCGGCAGATCGTGCTGTTCGATTTTGATGGCACCCTGACCCGGCGCGACAGCCTGTTCCCCTTCCTGCGCCACGCACTGGGGACAGTGGAATTCCTGCGCCGCCTGCCGGACTGCCTCCCCGCCCTGACCGGCCTGGCGCTGAAGCGCCTCTCCAACCAGGACGCGAAGGAGGCCGTGCTGACCCGCATGCTGGCCGGCGAGACCCTCGCCCACCTGCAGGCAAAGGGCCGCGAGTTCGCCGAGGGCCGCCTGGACCGTCTGCTGCGCCCGGCGGGCATGCGCGCGCTCCAGGCCCACCAGGCCGCGGGCCATGACTGCGTACTGGTGTCCGCCTCGCTGGATCTCTGGCTGCAGCCCTGGGCCGAGCGCCACGGCCTTGCCGGCGTAGTCAGCTCGCGCCTGGCGGTCGATGACAGCGAACGCGTGACCGGACACCTCGACGGTACCAACTGCCGGGGCGCGGCCAAGCCGGCCGCCATCGCCGCCTGGCTGGCGACCCTGCCCCCGGAGGAGCCGGTGGACCTGGTCGCGGCCTACGGCGACAGCGACGCCGACCAGCCAATGCTGGAGCTGGCCCGCAGCGGCTACCGGCTGCGTCGGGGCCGCTTCCGGCGCGTCCACGGACCCGCCCTGGAGGACACCCCCGAGTGAGACCGACACCCAACTCGTGGCCGTGGCTCGCGCGCCACTACGGCGCGATCCTGCTGGCCGTCCTGCTGGTCAAGATCGGCATGGCATGGGCGCTGCCGATCACCGGCGACGAGGCCTATTTCCTCATCTGGGGCCATAACCCGGATCTGGGCTATTACGACCACCCGCCGATGATCGGCTGGTGGCTCGGCGCCATCCTGCCGCTGTCGGACCACCCGCTGGCGATCCGCGCGCTGGGCATCTTCGCCTCCATGGCCCCGGCGCTTGCGGTCTTTCTCTGGTGGCGACATACCGATCCGGTCCGGGCGCGCCTGGTCTCGCTGCTGGCGCTGTTCATGCCGCTGTTCTTCATCGCGGTCATCACCGCGACGGACACCCCGCTGATCCTGTTCGCCCTGCTCGCCACCGGCCTCGCCTGGCGGGCGCTGCGCACCGGGCGCGCGGCCTATTTCCTGCTCGCCGGGCTGGCCCTGGGGCTGGCGTTCCTGTCGAAGTACTTCGCGGTGCTCCTGGGCATCGCGCTGGGGCTGCACATCCTGCTGTTCGCGCGGCACCACTGGCGTGGGCTCCTGCTAATCATCCTCGGCGTGGTGCCGGCGGTCGCCCTCAACCTCTACTGGAACTGGGACAACTGCTGGTACAACGTGATGTTCAACGTCGTGAACCGGCATGGCGATGGCGGCTTCGATCCCGGCAACTGGCTCACCTATGCGATCCTGCTCGTCTATCTGTTCACGCCCTGGCTGCTGTGGTTCTACGCCCGCCAGTGGCGCGCCCTGGCCGCCGGCATCCGCGAGTACCAACTGGGCGTGTTCCTCTCCGCCGGGCTGATCCCGCTGATCCTGTTTGCCCTGCTCGCCCCCTTCAAGAGCATCGGGCTGCACTGGCTCGCCGCCTTCGCGCCCTTCCTGCTGCTGCCCGCGCTGTTCCTGGCCCAACGCTCGCTGACGCTCGGCGTCTGGCTCTCCGGGGCCCTCGCGATGCTGCACGCCGTCGCGATCCTGACCCTCGCGCTGATGCCGGTGGAATGGCTGAAGGGCCAGGACCGCTACGCCGACGCCGTGTTCTACCTGGCCCCGGAATCGGTGGCCGGGGTGGTGGGCGAATACGACGCGGACTGGCACGTCTTCACCCGCAGCTACTCGCGGTCGGCGGTACTGGGCTACTACGCCGGCCGCGAGGTCGGGGTGTTCGGCCCCGGCTCGCACTATGGCCGCCAGGACGACCTGCTCACCGACTTCCGCGCGCTGGACGGCGCCAACCTGCTCTACGTCCCCACCCGCGGCGAGCTGGACCCGGCGCATGTGGAGCCCTTCTTCGACGAGGTGCGCGTACGCGAAGTCACCATCCGCGGCGTCGCCTGGACCCTCGCCGAGGGCCGCGGCTTCGACTACGCCGCCTACCACGACCTGGTGCTGCAGCCGGTGCTCGAACGTTACTACGACCTCCCGGACTGGCTGCCCGAGGGCCGCTGCGACTTCGTCGAGCGCTACACTCGCTGACCCACGGACGGGAGGGAAATGCGCCTACCACGTCCCCGAAACCGAAGCCGGTTCGAGGCACCGACTTGTGCGGCGCGCTAGAGTAGGGGCGTCATTTCAATACCGGAGATACCTCGACTCATGCATACGGCCATCCAGTGTGTTCGCCGCGTCCGCCGCGGTCCCTCCATCGCCCTGCTTGCCTTGCTGCTCGCGGGCCTCGCCGCCCCGGGGGCGGCGCAGGACATGGGACAACCCGGCCAACCGCAGCAGCCCGTGCAGCAGGAGCCGGAAACCACCGTCTACCAGGACTGGGAGGTCGCCTGCATCGACACCCCGAACGGCGAGCGCTGCCAGATGCAGCAGACCCTGCAGATTCAGGACGAACAGGCGCAGGGACTCTTTCTGCAGGCCACCATCCGCCGTGAAGGTGACCAGCATGTGATCGAGGTGCTGGTGCCGCTGGGCGTGGATCTGCGACCCGGTATCCGCATGCAGGTCGATGACGCGGGCGAGGAAATGGACGCCGGCTATGTGACCTGCGTGCAGCAGGGCTGTGTCGCCGGACGCGAACTGAATGACAGTCAGATGAGCTCGCTGCGAGGCGGGCAGGCCCTGACCGTGGCCTTCCGCGCCCTGCACCAGGAGCAACCGTTCGTCTTTGACGTGTCCTTGATGGGGTTCACCGACGCCAGCAACGAGCTGAGATAAGAGCGCCAGGATCACCGCGGCACCTCCGCCAGTCAGCGACTCGATGACGCCCGCGTCTCGCTCCTCGCAACCGAACCCCGGCTTCCCGGGACGCGCGCGGTCACGTGGCAGGCGGGCGATCGGGACTGCGGCCGCGGCCGCGCTGCTGTGGTGGGTACTCGCGGGCCACGAGGCCCTGCTGGAACCGCTGGCCCTGCTGGCGATCGTTCTGGCCGGTAGCGCCAGCCTGCTGCTGCCGACCGGCCGGCCGCTCCCGTTACGCCTGCGTGCCCTGCCCGGCCTGCTGGGCTTTTTTCTTCGCAACTCGTTTCTGGGCGGCCTGGATGTCGCGCGCCGCGCCCTGGATCCGCGCCTGCCAATCCATCCGGCGTTCGTCACCTACCGAACCGAACTGGCCCATGGGCCGCCGCTGACCCTGTTCATGGCGGTCATTAGCCTGTTGCCCGGCACGCTCAGCATTCGGCTGGAGGGCCGGTTGTTGACCCTGCATGTGCTGGATCGCGACGCCGACACCCGGGCGGCGCTGATCGCTCTGGAACGACGCATCCGGGCCGCCTTCCGCGACCCGCGTGACCACCGCGACAAACGCAACGGGCAAACCTCGTGAGCGTCTTCTACCTGGCCGCGGCGCTGTTCCTGCTGGGCACCATCCTGCTGGGTCTCGTTCGGGTACTGCGCGGGCCGGGTTCCGGGGACCGGATGCTGGCCGCGCAACTATTCGGCACCACCGGGGTGACGATCCTGCTGCTGCTGTCGCTGGCACTGGAGGAATCCGCCCTGGTGGATGTGGCGCTGGTCTTTGCGCTGCTGGCGGTGGTCGCCGCCGTGGCCTTCGTCCGCCAGCACGGCCTGCCGGAACCGCCGGATACCCCGACCCACCGCCAGCATCCCGAGTCCACGGAATCAAGGGAGTCGAACGATGATCGCTAATACCCTGACCGTACTCCTGGTCCTGGCCGGGCTTGTGTTCTTTGCCGCCGGCACCGCCGGGCTGCTGCGCTTTCCGGACGTCTACTCGCGCCTGCATGCGTTGACCAAGGCCGACAACGTCGGGCTCGGGCTGGTGGTACTCGGACTGATGTTCCAGGCCAGCGGTCCGGCGGACATCCTCAAGCTGCTGCTGATCTGGCTTCTGGTCCTGGCCGCGGGGACCACCGCCGCGCACATGGTGGCGCAACGAACCTGGACCCACGGGGAGTTCGAGTCGGATCGATGAACGGGCTGCTGGTCCTCTTCGATCTGGCCCTGCTGGCCGGCATCGTCGGGGTGGCCTGGCGCTGCCTGGCGAGTACCGACCTGTTCCGGGCCGTGGTGCTGTTCATTACCTTCGGATTGCTGCTGGCGCTGGCCTGGGTGCGGCTGGAGGCCCCGGACATCGCGCTCGCCGAGGCCGCGATCGGCGCGGGCATCACCGGGGCCCTGCTTCTGGTCACGCTGGAACGCCTGCGCAGCATCATGGCGGAACGTCGCAGTGGCCGCCCGCATACGCCCCCGCCCGACCCCACCGGGCCGCATGCCCTGCTGCGGGCGCTGCACGACCCACCGCCCGAACGCCGGACCTTTATCCCCGCGCTGAGCTTTGCCCTGGTGGTCGGTGGACTGCTGGTCACGGCGCTGTGGCACCAGCCGCATTCCACCGGGCTGGAACCGGTAGTGGATGCGCACATGGACGTCTCGGGCGTCGATCACCCGATCACCGCAGTGCTGCTGAACTTCCGCGCCTACGACACCTTCCTCGAGCTGGCGATCGTGCTGATCGCGCTGCTCGGCGCATGGTCCCTTGGGCGACATGACCTGATCCCGGCGCGCCCGGCCCCGGGCCCGATCCTGCCCGGTACCCTGCGCCTGCTGGTCCCGGTGGCGATCGTCACCGGGATCTACGTGCTGTGGGCCGGGGGCCACGCCCCCGGCGGGGCCTTCCAGGCCGGGGCCATCCTCGGCGCGGCCGGAATCCTGCTGGTCCTGGCGCGACCGCACCAGCTGCCAATGGCGCCGGGGGTGCCACTGCGCCTGGGCATAACCGCCGGCGTCGCCCTGTTCCTGCTGGTGGGGCTGTACGGCCTCGTGGCCGGACACGGCTTTCTCGGCTATGCGGACGCCTGGGCCTACCCGCTGATCCTCCTGATCGAGATCGCGGCGACGCTGTCCATCGCACTGGCCCTGGTGGCCCTGTTCGTGGCCGGGCGCCCGTCCGGGGACGACGCATGAACGGCCTGGCCGAAACGCTGGCCCACACGCTGGCACCGGGCCTGTTGTACCCCACCGCTGGCGCCATCCTGTTTGCCCTGGGGCTGTACGGGCTGATCCGCCGGCACCATCTGGTCCTGCGCATCCTGGCCCTGAACATCATGGGCTCGGGCGTGTTCATGGTGCTGCTGGGTGTGGCCGCCCGCGGCGAGGGCCCGCCGGACCCGGTGGCGCAGGCCCTGACCCTGACCGGCATCGTGGTCGCGGTCAGCGCGACCGCCTTCGCCCTGGCTTTGGTGGTGCACCTGACGCGGCTGACGGGCCATGCAGTGATGCTCCCCGGGCCACCGGACGACGACGCCCCGGTGGAAGACATCTCGCGCGGAGAACATCACGCCGACGGCGGCCCCGCCGCCTCGGACGAGGATCGGCCCTCGTGACCCCGGCAAATGCCGAGTGGCTCCCGGCGGCGATCGCCGGGCTGGTCGCGCTGTCACTGGTAGTGGCCGTATTGGCGACGGCCTGGCCGCGCCAGGCCCATCGCGTCGGCCTGCTGGGGGCGCTCGCGATCACGGCCTGGGTGCTCGGTCTGAGCGCGCTGTTCCTGAACGCCGGACCGGATCCGGAGGCCGCCGCGACGCGGGTGGCTCTGGGGGGCTGGGAGGCGCCACTGGGCCTGATGCTGCATCTGGACGGGCTGTCCATGACCCTGCTGGTGCTGACGGCCGTCGTGGGGCTTGCGACCAGCCTCTATAGCCTGGGCTATGTGCATGATCGCATCGAGCGGCGCCAATTCTGGCCCTTGTGGCTCTGGCTGTGGGCCGGCCTGAACATGCTGTTTCTCTCCGGCGATGCCTTCAACCTGTACATCACGCTGGAGGTGGTCTCGCTGTCGGCAGTGGCATTGGTCGCCTTCACCGGAACGGCCGCCGCGGTCTCCGGCGCGGTGCGCTATCTGCTGGTCAACATCCTCGGCTCGCTGAGCTTCCTGATGGGGGTGGTGCTGCTGTTCGGGGAGCACGGGGTCCTCGATCTGGTGCTGCTGGAGGCGCGCACCGAGGCGGGCCCGACCGAGCGCATGGCGGCCGTGCTGATGACCGCCGGGCTGATGCTGAAGGCCGCGCTGTTCCCGCTGCATGTCTGGCTGGCGCCGGCCCACGGGTCGGCCCCGGCGCCGGTCAGCGCGGTGCTCTCCGGGCTGGTGGTCACCGGGTCGTTCTACCTGATCCTGCGTCTGTGGATGGGCGTGTTCGCCCCGCTGGCCACCCCGGCCTTCGGCATCCTCGTCGGGATGCTGGGCGTGGCGGCGCTGGTCTGGGGCTCGCTGCAGGCCCTGCGCGCCGGGCGCCTCAAATCGATTGTGGCCTATTCCACCGTCGCCCAGTTCGGTTATCTGCTGATCGCCTTCCCGCTGATGCTGGTGGACCCGGGCGCCTGGCGGGTGGTGGTGTTCTTCGCGGTCGTCCACGCGCTGGCCAAGGCCTCGGTCTTCCTCGCGGCGGGCACGCTGCAGCACGCCGCCGGGCATGATCGGCTGGCCGACCTGGGCGATGTACTGCGGGCGCGGCCGCGCACGGTCTTCGCCCTGGGGCTGGCCGGCGTCAGCCTGATGGGGCTGCCGTTCACCGGCGGATTCATCGCCAAGTACCTGCTCCTGGAGGCCGGCCTGGGCACGGTCCTGGCCGGTAGCGTCATCGGCGTGCTGTGGGTGCTGGCGATCGCCGGCGGCGGCCTGCTCGCGGCGGCCTACATATTCCGGATGGTGGCCCCGGCCTTTCACCGCGGACACGAAGATGCCGGCGAGGCGGTCTCGCCGTGGATGGACTGGGTACCGCTGGGCCTGGCGACTGTCGCGGCGCTCGCCGGGCTGGCCGGGACGCTGACCCTCAACACGCTCGCGCTGACGCCGGGGGCCCCCTGATGGACGGCGGCTGGCTGCTGCTCGCGATCCTGTTCAGCTCCCTCGGGCCGGGGATCGCGATCTTTTTTCTGCCCGAGCATCGCCAGGGCCTGCGTACCGCGCTGAACCTGGGTGGCGCCGGCACCAAGCTGGCACTGGTCGGAGTCCTGCTGGCCGGGGTGCTGCGCGGCGACGAATACCGCTTCAGCCTGCCGCTGATGCCGGGCATCGACCTGGTCCTGGCCGCCGATGCGTTGTCGCTGCTGTTCGCGAGTCTTTCGGCCGTGCTGTGGTTCGTGACCACCGTCTACGCGATCGGCTACCTGGAGGGTTCGCCCCGGCGCAGCCGCTTCTTCGGGTTTTTCTCCTTGTGCGTCAGTGCGACGGTCGGCATTGCCCTGTCCGGCAACCTGATCACCTTCCTGATCTTCTACGAGATCCTGACGCTGGCGACCTGGCCGCTGGTGGTCCATCGCGGTACGCCGGCGGCGCTGCGGGCCGGACGGCTCTATCTCGCCTACACGCTGACCAGCGGACTGGTGCTGTTCACGGCGATTGTCTGGCTCACGCTCCTGGCCGGAGCCGAGGGCTTCACCCCGGGCGGGTACCTGGACGGTCTCGCGGAGACGCACGCGACCACCCTCCAGATCCTGTTCGTGCTGCTGATGATCGGCTTCGGGGTAAAGGCGGCGCTGGTGCCGCTGCATTCGTGGCTGCCCATCGCGATGGTCGCGCCGGCGCCGGTGAGCGCGCTGCTGCACGCCGTGGCCGTGGTCAAGGCCGGCGCCTTCGGCATCATCCGCGTCGTCAACGACGTCTATGGAACCGAGCTGGCCATCGAACTGGGCCTGACCGCCGGGCTTTTGGTGGTGGCGGCGATCACCATTGTCTACGGTTCCATCCAGGCCCTGCGCACGGACGACCTGAAACAGCGCCTGGCCTTCTCCACCATCAGCCAGGTTTCCTACATCATCCTCGGCGTGGCGCTGGCCGGGCCGCTGGGGATCATCGGCGGACTGGTGCACCTGGTGCACCAGGGCATCACCAAAATCACCCTGTTCTTCTGCGCCGGCAACTTCGCCGAGACCCTCGGCATCCACCGCATCAGCGAGCTCGACGGGGTCGGCCGGCGCATGCCGCTGACCATGCTCGCCTTCACCCTCGGGGCGCTGGGCATGATCGGCCTGCCACCGCTGGCAGGATTCGTGACCAAGTGGCACCTGGGGCTGGGGGCGCTGGAGGCCGGCATGCCCTGGGTGCTGGGCGTGCTGGTCCTCAGCAGCCTGCTGAACGCCGCCTATTTCCTGCCGCCGGTAATCCGTGGCTGGCTCGGTGAGCGCCGCGAGCCGTGGCATGAACCGCTGCACGCACATGCCGGGCCGACCCGCTTCGAGACCCACTGGATGCTGCTGTTTCCGGTGGTCTTCACCGCTGCCCTGGGCCTCCTGGTGGGACTCTTCGCCGGGCTGGGGCTGAGCCCGCTGGGCTGGGTCAGCCTGATCGTGCGGCGCGACTATTCGCTGCCGGAGTTCGGGCTGTGAGCAGCATCCTCCTGCTCGCCGTCCCACTGCTGCCGTTACTGCTGGCGGTATTTATCGGCCTGCGCCCGGGGCAGGCGCGGCTGAACCGCCTGGTCCCCTGGGCCGCGCTCCCCGGGCTGCTGCTCGCCGCCCTGGCCCCGACCGGGCTGGAGGCGACCTTCGATAGCCTGCTGATGGGGACCCACCTGGCCGTCGACCCAACCGGGCGGGCGTTTCTGGCCCTGACTGCAGGCCTTTGGCTGGCAGCCGGACTATTCGCCCTCGGCGAGCGGCGTGACGACGCCCGGCGCGAGCGCTTTTACGTGTTCTGGCTGCTGGCCCTGGCCGGGAATCTGGGCCTGGTCCTCGCGCAGGACGCGGCATCGTTCTACCTGTTTTTCTCCCTGATGAGCCTCTCCGCCTACGGGCTGGTGGTCCACTCCGGAAAGCCGGAGGCGTGGCGCGCCGGGCGGGTGTACCTGATCCTCGCGGTACTGGGCGAGGTCCTGCTGCTCGCGGGCCTGCTCCTGGCCGTCCACGCCGCAGGGCAATCCAGCCTGGCGGCGGTGGCAGCCGCCCGCCCCGAGGGCTTGGCGCTCGCACTGCTGGTCGTAGGCCTGGGGATCAAGGCCGGCATGCTGCCGCTGCACTTCTGGCTGCCTCTGGCCCACCCGGCGGCCCCCGTACCGGCCAGCGCCGTGTTGTCCGGGGCGATGATCAAGGCCGGGCTGCTGGGCTGGATGCGGTTGCTGCCGCTCGACGCCACCGGGCATGCAGTGCTGGGCGAGACCCTGGTCCTGCTGGGCCTGGCAGCGGCCTTCCTCGGGGTCCTGGTGGGCGTCCTGCAGGTACGACCGAAGACCATCCTCGCCTACTCCAGCATCTCGCAGATGGGGCTGATGACGGTCGGCATTGGCCTGGCCCTGTTGCTGCCGGAGGCGCGCGGTTGGCTACTGGCCGCTGTCACGCTGTACGCCGTTCACCACGGCCTGGCGAAGGGCGCGCTGTTCCTGACGGCCGGGATGCAGAACCAGTGGCCGGGTACGCCCCTGGCCCGGGCCGCGTTTGCCCTGTTCACCCTGTTGCCGGCCCTGGCCCTGGCCGGGCTGCCGTTCACCAGCGGCGCGCTGGCCAAGAACACGCTAAAGGGCCCGCTGGCCCCCGACGCCCTGCCCGGCTGGCTGGCCCATACGGAGTTGCTGCTGACCCTCGCCGCGGCAGGCACCACCGTGCTGCTGCTGCGTTTCCTGTGGTGCTGGCAGGCCGGGCTGCAGGCACCCGCCAACGGACTTGACCGGCACCGGTGGTGGGCCTGGGGCGCACTTGCACTGACGGGGTTGTTGCTCCCGTTCGGGGTCCTGGCCGTCGGGCCCGGCGGCCTGCCCGTCGAGCCTCGGGACCTCTATGGCCTGGCCCTGCTGTGGCCGATCGCCCTCGGGCTCGTCCTCGCCGGCATCGCCTACCAGCTGATCCGTGACGGCGAGACCCCGCGCGTGCCGGAGGGCGATCTGGCCGCCCTGGCCGAGGCCGCCTGGAGCGGCGCCCGGCGTACACACCGAAACCTGGCCCTGCCACCACCCCGGCCGCGCCGGATGCCGGCACGCCTCCGGCTACTGCGCCTGAAACTGCGCCAGCGCCTGGAAGACGCCGAACGCGTCCTGACCCGATGGGAGACCATCGGGTTGCTGTTCTCCGCCGCGATGCTCGGGCTCTACCTGACGCTGCTGGTCGGATAGCCCCTAACACGGGCACGAAAAAGGCCGGCCCGGGGAATTCCCGGGCCGGCCTTGCACTAGCGCCGACTTGTTCTTGAGGGCTTACCGATCAGTTCTGATCGATGAAGTCCGCGGTGAAATCGGCCACGTCATCCGCGAAGAAGTCGCGGAAGAAGTGATCGGCACCGTCCACGGTCATCAGGGTGATGTCGCCGCTGTCCTTCACCGCCTCGACCTTCTGCGGAAGATCCGGGACCACGTCGTCCTCGGAGCCCACGATCACCAGCGTCGGGATCTGCATCCCGCGGATCACCGAGGGGGTGTCGTTCTGGCGAGTCGGTTCGTAGTAGCCAAGGAAGGCGCGCGGGGTCACGTCCAGCTCCTCGCAATAGAGGAAGCGCACGTCCTCCATCAGGGTCTCTTCCTGGTTCATGCGCTGCAGTTCGCGGGCACGATCCAGCATCACCTGCAGCGGCAGGCCGCTTTGCTCCTCGAAATCCGCCGCAGCCTCATCCTCGTCAAAGGTGGAAGCCGCCACCAGCACCAGGGCGCGGATGCCGTCCGGGTCGTGCTCGGTCAGGTAGCGGGCGACCTGATTGGCCCCACGGGAGTGCCCGAACAGGGTGACCGGGCCGTAGCCTTCGTCCTGCAGCCACTCGTGCCACAGGCTGACCTCCTGCAGGTGATCGTCGACCCCGTGACGCACCGGGGCGTCACACTCGAACATCCCTTCACGTGCATCGATCCCATAGCTCAGGTTGATCGACAGGGAGTTCAATCCGTGCTCGGCCAGCAGGTCCTGGACCCCCGCCATCACCTCCATGCGCCCGTGCGCCAGGGTGCCGTGCAGCATCAGCACCACACCATCGGAGGGGCTCGCCCCCATGCCTTCCTTCATATGCCCGACCAGGGTCAAATCATCGTGTTCCAGCGTGACCTTCTCCGCGGCTTGAGCGGCCGGGGCCACCAACAATGCTGCGGCCGCAAGGGCGGCCGTGGCGATCCAACGGGACATGGGGAACCTCCTGGGTGGTTAGCGTGATCCAATAGACTCAGTAGCGGTGGGAAAATTCCGCCCGAACGCGTGGGCGTAGTCCTGACAGCGCGGCCTGCGCAGCGCATGATAGGCAAATCTGGAACGGCCCCGCCGCCGCCACCTTGACGGTAGACGCATGAGCAATCGTGACCCATCCCTCGACTGGCACGCCCTGAAGACCGACGAGGTCCTCAAGCGCCTGGAGGTGGACGAGCACGGGCTCAAGTCTCCGGATGCCGAACATAGGCTGCAGGACGTCGGCCCCAATCGCCTGCCGGAAACCGCACGCACCGGACCCATCCGGCGTTTCCTGCTGCAGTTTCACAACGTGCTGATCTACGTACTGATCGCCGCGGCCATCGGCACCGCTTTCCTCGGGCACTGGCTGGATACCGGCGTGATCCTGGGGGTGGTACTGATCAACGCGATCATCGGCCACATCCAGGAGGGCAAGGCGGAGAAGGCGCTGGACGCGATCCGCCAGATGCTCTCGCCGAAGGCGCAGGTGCTGCGCGACGGCCAGCGCCGGAGTATCCCTGCGGAAGAGCTGGTCCCCGGCGACATCGTCTACCTGCAGGCGGGAGACCGCGTCCCGGCGGACCTGCGCCTGACCGGGGCGCACAACATGCGCATCGACGAGGCCGCGCTGACCGGCGAATCGGTCGCCAGCGAGAAGCAGACCGCCCCGGTGGAGCCAGAGGCCGATCTCGGCGACCGCGTCTCTATGGCGTATTCAGGCACACTCGTCGCCTTCGGCCAGGGGCGCGGCGTGGTGATCGGCACCGGGGCCGATACCGAGATCGGCCGCATCTCCACCATGATCGGCGAGGTGGAGACCCTGACGACGCCGCTGCTGCGCCAGATCGCGCAGTTCGGCCGCTGGCTGTCGGTGGCGATCGGCATACTGGCCGCGGCCACCTTCGCCTTTGGCTTCTGGGTGCGCGACTACGACCTGGTGGAGACCTTCCTCGCGGCGGTCAGCCTCGCAGTCGCGGCGATCCCCGAGGGCCTGCCGGCGATCATGACCATCACCCTGGCGATCGGGGTACAGCGCATGGCCGCGCGCCACGCGATCATCCGCCGCCTGCCCGCGGTGGAGACCCTCGGCTCGGTCACCACCATCTGCTCGGACAAGACCGGCACCCTGACCCGCAACGAGATGACGGTGAAGAGCATCGTCACCACCGCGGCGGAGTACGAGCTGACCGGGGTGGGCTACGAGCCGCACGGCGGGATTACCCGCGACGGCCAGGAGGCCGATCCGGAATCCGACCCGCTGCTCGCGGAGATCCTGCGCGGCATCCTCCTGTGCAACGATGCCGAGGTCTACCCGAAGGACGACGCCTGGACCATGGAGGGTGACCCCACCGAGGGGGCCCTGATCACCGCGGCGATGAAGGGCGGGCTGGACCCGAAGCTCGTGAACAAGGAATTTGTGCGCGACGACGTGATCCCGTTCGAATCGTCCTACAAGTTCATGGCCACCCTGCACCACGATCATGAGGGTCACGCCTTCCTCTTCCTCAAGGGCGCGCCAGAACGCGTGCTGTCCCTGTGCAGCCACCAGCGCACTAAAGATGAGGATGAACCGCTGGACTCCGAACACTGGCAACAGTGGATGGATGATGTCGCCGCCCGTGGTCAGCGCCTGCTCGCTCTCGCTACCCGGCGCATGGAAGGGCACCGTCGAGAGCTCGAGTTTGGCGACATCGAGAACGGGGGGCTCACCCTGGTCGCTGTCTGCGGAATCATCGACCCGCCGCGTGAAGAGGCGATCGAAGCGGTGGCTCACTGTCAGGGAGCCGGGATCCGCGTGAAGATGATCACCGGCGATCACGGCGTCACCGCACGGGCGATCGCCGACGAACTGGGCATCAACACCAAAGGCGGTGTGGTGGTCGGCCACGAACTGGACAACACCTCGGACGATGACCTCAAGGCGATAGTCCAGCGCGTCGACGTATTCGCCCGTACCACACCGGAGCACAAACTACGCCTCGTGCGCGCGATTCAGAGCCACGGCGACGTGGTGGCCATGACCGGTGACGGCGTAAACGACTCCCCTGCACTCAAACGCGCCGATGTTGGTGTGGCCATGGGGCTGAAGGGCACCGAGGCCGCACGCGAGGCCTCCGCAATGGTACTGGCCGACGACAACTTCGTCTCCATCGCCAATGCGGTCGAAGAAGGCCGAACTGTCTACGACAACCTGAAAAAGGCGATCATGTTCCTGCTGCCCAGCAACGGGGGGCTGGCCTTCACGATCGTCGCTGCCATTTTGCTGGGTCTGACCCTGCCGCTAACTCCGGTGCAGGTGCTATGGGTCAACATGGTCAGCGCAGTTACCCTCGGCTTGGCGCTGGCCTTCGAACCTACCGAGCCGGGCGTCATGCAACGCCCTCCTCGCCCGCCCAATTCGCCTATCTTGTCCGGCTTCCTGCTCTGGCGCGTCAGTTTCGTGTCCACCCTGCTGGTCGCCGGCGCCTTTGGCCACTTCCTGTGGCTGGAGCAGCAGGGGGCGGAACACGAGTTCGCCCGCACGGTGGCCATCAACACCCTGGTGATGGGGCAGCTGTTCTTCATGCTTACCAGCCGTTCTCTTCTGGCGCCTGCTCTCAGCCATGCAAGCCTCGTCGCCAGCCGACCGGCCCTGGTCGCAATCGGGATCCTGATCGTACTGCAGAGCCTCTTTACCTACGCCCCGCCACTGCAGCTGCTGTTCGGCACCACCGCCATCGGCCTGGAGGAATGGGGCCGCATCCTCGTGTTCGGGATCGTCCTGTTCACCTTCGTCGAGCTGGAAAAGGCCTTCCTGCGCCGCCGCGGCTTCAACCCGCACCAGTAAACCCAGGCGCTGCGCAGGAACGCCATAACCACGAGAAATCCGATCTGGAGGGATTGCGGCTTCAACCCGCGCTGACTTCGATCCGGTTGCGCCCGCCCTCCTTGGCGGCATACAGACCCAGATCAGCGCGCTTGACGATGTCGCGGCGCTGATCTCCCTCCCGGTATACCGACACGCCGAAACTGGCGGTCACACTGCCGTAGTCACGGACCTCCAGGCCCGCGATCGCCGCGCGCAGCCGTTCTGCCAGGCGGGTTGCACCCTCGAGACCGGTGTTGGCAGCCAGTACGATGAACTCTTCACCCCCCCAGCGACCCGCAAGATCAGCGTCGCGCATGAAGGTCGAGACGGTCCGTGCCACCGTCACCAGCACTTCGTCACCGGCATCGTGACCCCAGGTATCGTTGAAGCGCTTGAAGTGGTCGATATCGAACATGACCAGTGCGCAAGGCCGGCCGTAGCGTTCCGCCACGGCAACCTCCTGGTCAATCGCTTCCTCCATGCGGTAGCGGTTCCACAGGCCGGTGAGATGGTCACGGGTAGCCAGACGCTCGAGACGCTGATTGAGCTGACTGATCTCGCCGGCTGCGATCAGCACGGCCAGATCGCTGGCCAGGTCGGTCGCCGCACGCAGTTCGACCGAGAGCCAGCGGGCACTTTGTCCGCGCACGGTTTCCTTCCAGGAAGCGAAACTCTCGCGCGGTGACAATCGGCCGCTTTGCCGGTCGATGGTCTTTTCCGGGTTGCCGGCCCAGATACGGGTTTCGGCCTTCTCCGACCGGAAGAACAGCAGCCAGGCGTGACGTGCATTCCGGATCGGCAACGGTACCGCCAGCAAGCCCGCGGCCCGGGCGGGCTGGCAGAACGCCCCCAGCCCGGTCCGGCCGAGCTCGCTTGACGACCAGGCCAGTTCGCCGGTGCGATGCTTGTTCAACCAGGCGACAATGCCATTGATCGACTCGGCATCCGGCACAGTGCCCACGCCGGCGCTCTGATCGCCGGCGGCCAGCACTGCACCACTCGCCCGGAACACCTGGAGCCAGTCCTTGCCGTGTCGCTCCAGCAGTTCTTCCGGCTCGGGAAACTCGCCCCGCTCGTCGACCAGGACGTCGCGGCTTTCATTGGCGCGCTGAATCAGCACGGCGTCGTCGCGGGCCTGTATCAGTTCCAGCTGGAAACAGGCCGTCTGCACCATGGCGCGCAGGGCATCACGTAGCGCCGGCGACAGGATGTTGGGCGAAGCCGCGTGGCAGGCCAGCAGTCCCCACAGCCGACCATCCAGATGCAGTGCAATCGACATCGAGGCGACCACGCCCATGTTGGCCAGATAGGTGACGTGGATCGGCGCGACCGCGCGCAGGATGCCGCGCGACAGGTCCAGGGCGGAATCATCGGCCGGGTCGCTTTCGGGGACGAGCGGCACGGCTGCGGCCGATGCATCCGGGATGTCACGCACGTGCTTGATGCTGTAGAGCTGACGCACCTGGGCCGGTATGTCGCTGGCGGGAAAGTGGTGGCCGAGGTAGCTATCGGCCCCGGCGGACAGACTTTCGGCGACAACGCTGCCGTTCCAGTCCTCGTCGAACCGATAGATCATCACCCGATCGTAGCCGGCCAGTTCGCGCACCAGGGCGGTGAGCGCCCGCAGCAGCCCGTCACGGGTCGTATGACCGGACAGCTCCGTCTGCCAGTCGGCCATGGCGCCAAACAGCCAGCGCTCGGGATTGCCGGAAATCGGTTCGAGTTCGGCCACCACTCGCGCACCGCTGCGATACGAGAGCAGACGAAACCGCTGTGACCGGCCGCGGATCCGCAGCGACACGATCATCGCACCGTAACGGTTCGGGGACTCAAGCTGGGTGCGGATCTGATCGAGCCAGCGGCGCGTGAACAGCCGCTCGGGTGTCATGGCCAACGCATCCGCCACCCGCACACCGAGGATGGATTCGAGGTTGGCGCTAACCTGGCGAACCTCCTGGAGCTGCTCGTCCATGGCAATCAGCGCACCATGCGGCTGAATCGCTCCCGGGATATGCACCGGCTCGCGCTCGCAAGCCTCGAGCGCGGCGTCCAGTTCCGGCTCGTCCATATCCTTCATCTCCTTCGCGGAGTGACAGCGGGCAGTGAATTTATCGCATTTCGACAGCGCGTTCCCTGCTGTCGAAAGCATCCAACTCGGCCTGGTAGTCGGCGAACGCCTCTCGGGCGCCCGCTACAGCCTGCTCGAGAGCATCATCGACTTCCAGCTCGCGCTCGAGCGTCGCCAGCAAGCGACCAAAGTCGTCGGGCACGATGGTCTCGCCGAAAAAACGGCAAGGCACCGTATCGCCCAGGCTGGAATGGATGCACCGGGCAATCACCGCACTGCCCTGACGCGATCCCTCCAGCACGTAAACCCGGCCCCACCAGGCTGCACGTCCACCCGAAAGGTCCGGCGGCGTCTGCGAGACCGGAGGGACGGGCTGGCCCAACTCGACCAGGTCCGCTTCCAGTCGCGCGAGACGTGGTGACAGCTCGAATCCCGACTCCGCATGATGGCGGCTTGCATGAACCCGCCGCTCCAGTCGGGCATGCGGTCGGCACATCGCCGCAAGCGATTCCGCGTACTGCTCGCGGGTAAGCGCGCGACCGGTCAGCTGCTGCATCAACCGGTGCTGATCCAGCGCCTTGTGCGCGGGCGCCGTGCCTCTGCGCAAGGCCTGGTGTGCGCGCCCCCGGTGATACCTTCTCATTGCATGAATGGTAGCAGCTTGCGCCGAGCCTGTGCCGTCCAGCATTCCGAGTACTGGGGCTTTCGCGCCGATATTCCTCGAGCCCCGGCTTGATACCTCCGGGTCCAGTCCCGGATGGCAGAAAGGAGACCCAGTCGCATGGGGCACCGTCGCAGGGCCGCTGCGCTCCCCGATTCATGGGACGACCCGAGCTTTCCAGGGCGGCCCAGCCCCCCCACCCGCTCGTTGAACGGCTTGATCGCTTCATTCGACACACACCTACCCGGATCGCGGAGTTGCGGGGACCGCCCGCGGTGGACCCTGGCAGTCCGCGAGACACGCCCCTGACCCCCTTGGGATGGTAAAGTGCCGACCCAGCGCGGGCCACGAGTGGCCGGCCCCCTCATCCAAACCGAATTCGTCGCAGGAGCACCATGGCGCAGTACATCTTCACCATGAACGGCGTGGGCAAGATCGTCCCGCCGAAGAAGTACATCCTCAAGGACATCAACCTGAATTTCTTCCCGGGCGCCAAGATTGGCGTGCTGGGCTACAACGGCGCGGGCAAATCCACCCTGCTGCGCATCATGGCAGGCGTGGATACCGACATTGTCGGCGAGGCGCGCCCGCAGCCGGGCATCAACATCGGCTACCTGCCGCAGGAGCCGCAGCTCGACGAGAGCAAGGACGTGCGCGGCAACGTGGAAGAGGCCGTGGCGCCGGTCAAGGAGGCCCTGGCCGAGCTGGATCAGGTATACGCCGCCTATGCCGAGCCGGATGCGGACTTTGATGCCCTGGCCGCCAAGCAGGGCGAGCTGGAGGCGAAGATCGAGGCCGCTGACGGCCACAACCTCGAGCGCAAGCTGGAGGTCGCCGCCGACGCCCTGCGCCTGCCGCCGTGGGATGCCGACGTAAAGACCCTGTCCGGCGGTGAGCGCCGGCGCGTGGCGCTTTGCCGGCTGCTGCTGTCCAGCCCGGACATGCTGATCCTCGACGAGCCGACCAACCACCTGGACGCCGAGTCCGTCGCCTGGCTCGAGCGCTTCCTGCAGGAGTTCCAGGGCACCGTGGTCGCGGTCACCCATGACCGCTACTTCCTCGACAACGTCGCCGGCTGGATCCTCGAGCTCGACCGTGGCCAGGGCATCCCGTTCCAGGGCAACTACTCGCAGTGGCTGGAGCAGAAGGAAAAACGCCTGAAGCAGGAAGAAAAGGCCGAGGCCGCGCGCGTGAAGGCCATGGAATCCGAACTCGAGTGGGTGCGCTCCAACCCGAAGGGCCGCGGCGCCAAGAGTAAGGCCCGCCTGAAGCGCTTCGAAGAGATCGCCTCCACCGACTACCAGAAACGCTCCGAGACCAAGGAAATCTACATCCCGCCGGGCCCGCGACTGGGCGACAAGGTGCTGGAGGTCGAGAACCTGTCCAAGCACTTCGGCGACCGCGTGCTCTACCAGGGCCTGTCGTTTTCCGTGCCGCGCGGCGCGCTGATCGGCGTGATCGGGCCGAATGGCGTGGGCAAGACCACGCTGTTCCGGATGATCGCCGGGCAGGACCAGCCGGACGAAGGGACCATCGAGCTGGGCGAGACCGTGCAGCTGGCCTATGTCGACCAGAGCCGCGATGCCCTGCAGGACGAGAAGACCGTCTGGGAGGAGATCTCCAACGGCCAGGACATCATCCAGGTCGGCAACTTCCAGATGCCGTCGCGCGCCTACGTCGGCCGCTTCAATTTCAAGGGCACCGACCAGCAAAAGCGCATGAAGGATCTCTCCGGCGGGGAACGCAACCGCGTGCACCTGGCCAAGCTGCTGCAAAGCGGCGGCAACTTCCTGCTGCTCGACGAACCGACCAACGACCTCGACGTGGAGACCCTGCGCGCGCTGGAAGAGGCATTGCTGGACTTCCCCGGCTCCGTGATCGTGATCTCGCATGATCGCTGGTTCCTGGACCGCATCGCCACGCACATCCTCGCGTTCGAGGAAGACGGCAACGTGGTGTTCTTCGACGGCAACTACCAGGAGTACGAGGAAGACCGCCACAAGCGCCTGGGCGCCGCGGCCGACCAGCCGCACCGGGTCAAATACAAGCGACTCGCCTCCTGACCTACCCCCCGAAGGCCCGGCACCCGCCGGGCCTTCGCCTTTCCGCGTCCCGGAAGACCTCTATCCGTGCACAGGCAGGACCCATTTCATTGGCGCGCGGCTGGACTCGAGACTACGGGCCCTGCGGGCGGGTCTGCTCCACGAATTCCGTGGTAAACGCTTCCAGCTCCGCATCTTCGATCAGCCCTTCGCGCCGCATGCACGTGAACTGATACAGGGCCTTCGAGCGGGCATGGCCATCGAATATGAACGCAAGCCGCTCGTTCGCTTCGTTCAACTGCTGATAGAGGTCCAGAAAGCGTTCGTGATTCGACTGGTCTTCCTGTTCCATTGTCGCCCGGCAATTGGCGAGGGCTCGCTCGCAGTAACGATCCAGCGCGGTCTCCTTCAGCCGGCTGAACCGTTTCCAGTCCGATTCCTTGATCATTTCGGCCGCCTCCTGAAATTCGACACCCAAGGTGGTCAAGCGGGTGCGTGCTCAACAGGCCCAAAATGATGCAGCGAAAGCGATTGTCCAGCCAAACTTGCCGACGCTCGCAGGTCGCCGTCAGTCGTCCGGTGACCGGGTCGCGGCCCCGGCCGCGTGCGCATTCCCGGAAACCCGCGCAATGGAAAACCACGAGACCAGACAAGCGGGCAGGGCCCGCGCTCGACGCACACGGGAGCTCCGTCGAATGGGTGGGCATGCCGGAAGCTTACCCATTACCCCGCGAGGCTCCTGCCTCCTGGTCATGCAGTCCGTCCCGACGGCGGTGCCCCGGTTCTGGTCACGCGCCGGCGATGCGCATTCCCTTCGTTCGGGATGTGGTCCATATTCGGGTTAGGGGCCGGATTGTCCGGCCGGGCTGCCTTCGGGGCGGAGGGCGATGCAGGGATCCATCGGCAGTACAGGAAGCGCGGGTTCCGCGGACGGCCGCGACGGGCAACCGGCCCAACCCGAGCGAATCGCGACGTGTCGCCTGCAGCTGCACGCGGGGTTCACGCTGGACGACGCGGCCGCGATTGTTCCCTATCTCGCGCGGCTGGGCGTTTCGCATGTCTATCTTTCGCCAATCCTGCAGGCGGTGCGCGGCAGCAGCCACGGCTACGACGTGGTCGACCCCTCGCGCGTCAACGAAGAGCTTGGCGGCGAACCGGCACGGCAGCGCCTGTGCGCGGCACTGGATGCCGCCGGGATGGGCCTGGTACTGGACATCGTGCCCAATCACATGGCGGTGGCCGGGGACCAGAACCCGTGGTGGTGGGATGTTCTGGAAAACGGCCCCGCCAGCCCGTTTGCGACGTATTTCGACGTGGACTGGGAGTCCTCGGAGGAGCGCTGGCCGAACAAGGTCCTGCTCCCGGTGCTGGGCGATCATTACGGCCGCGTCCTCGAGGCGGGCGAGATCCGCCTGCAATATGGCACCGGGCTGTTCGACCTCGCCTATTATGAACACCGCTTCCCGCTGGACCCCTCTTCGCTCAACGAGCTGCTCGACCATGCCTGTCGCGCCACCGGTATCGAGCTGCTGGGCTTTCTCGCGGAATCCTGTGCCCGCCTGCCACAGCCGCATCTGATCGCACACCATTCGGTGCAACGGCGCCACCGCGACCAGGACGTGATCCGCCAGCTTCTGGACGACACGACCCGCCAGGACCCGGCGGCCGCCGAGGCAATCGCGGCCGAGGTCGAGCGGATCAACGCCGACCCCGACGCCCTGGACGCGCTGATCGACAAGCAGAACTACCGGCTGGCCTGGTGGCGCACCGCCGGCCGCGACCTTGGCTACCGGCGGTTTTTCGACATCAACGACCTGGCCGGGCTGCGTCAGGAGAAGGAGGAGGTCTTCCAGGCCGTGCATGCGTTGCCGGTCCGCTGGGTGGCGGAAGGCTCGGTGCACGGCCTGCGGGTCGACCATCCGGACGGTCTGCGCGACCCCGGGCAGTACTTCAACCAGTTGCATCGCGCCTGTCCGGACATCTGGATCGTCGCCGAGAAGATCCTCGAGCCCGGCGAACAGCTGCCGGGCGACTGGCCGATCGCCGGCACCACCGGCTACGACTTCCTCAACCGCGTGCAGGGGCTGTTCGCGGACCCGGCCGGCGAGGCCCCGCTGACGCGGCTGTTCGAGGAGCTCACCGGCGAGGGATCCGACTACCCGGGACTGGTCTACGAATCCAAGCGACAGGTACTCAAGGACCTGCTCGGCAGCGAACTCAACCGCCTGAGCTCGCTGTTCGTGGATATCTGCGAACGCCACCGCCGCCACCGCGACTACACCCGCCATGAGCTGTACCTCGCCCTGCTGGAGGCGGCGGCCTGCTTCCCGGTCTACCGCACCTACGTCACCCCACGCGAAGGCGGCGTGACGGACGCCGACGTCGGCTGTGTGGAGACCGCGACCCAGCAGGCCGCCGAGCGCCGCCCGGAGCTGGACAGCGAGCTGCTGCAGTTCCTGCGCAACCTGCTCCTGCTGCGCATCCCCGGCGAGCGCGAGACCGAGTTCGCCCTGCGCTT
Source organism: Thioalkalivibrio sp. AKL9 (assembly GCF_000377825.1). Taxonomy (NCBI): domain Bacteria; kingdom Pseudomonadati; phylum Pseudomonadota; class Gammaproteobacteria; order Chromatiales; family Ectothiorhodospiraceae; genus Thioalkalivibrio; species Thioalkalivibrio sp. AKL9. Next base: position 67,977 of record NZ_KB905106.1, read on the forward strand.
CCAGCAGCTGACAGGCCCGGCGATGGCCAAGGGCGTGGAGGATACCGCGCTGTACCGCTTCCACCGCCTGACGGCACTCAACGAGGTGGGTGGCGACCCGGGAAGCTTCGGGTTGTCGGTGGACGAATTCCACGAGGCCAGCGCCCGGGCCCGGGCCCGCCACCCGGAGGCGATGCTGGCCACGTCGACCCATGACACCAAGCGCAGCGAGGACGTACGCGCCCGCCTGCTGCTGCTCTCCGAGATGCCGGAGGCCTGGGCCAGGAGCGTGCGTCGCTGGATGCGTCACAACGCCCGCCACCGCAGTGGCGGGTGGCCGGACCCGGCCACCGAGTACCTGTACTACCAGACGCTGGTCGGTGCCTGGCCGATCGACGCCGAGCGCATGACGGCCTACATGGAAAAGGCCACCCGCGAGGCCAAGCAGCACACCAGCTGGACCCATCCGCAGGAGGACTACGAGCAGGCCCTGCGCGATTTCGTGGCCGGCACCCTGGATGACCCGGGGTTTCGCGAATCGCTGGAGTCGTTCCTGCAGCCGCTGGTCGGCCCCGGCCGCACCAACAGCCTGGCACAGACCCTGATCAAGCTCACCGCCCCGGGCATCCCGGACATCTACCAGGGCAGCGAGCTGTGGGACCTGAGCCTGGTCGACCCGGACAACCGCCGCCCGGTGGACTTCGACACGCGGACCCGCCTGCTGGAGGAACTCGCGCACCACTCGCCAGCGCAGATCAACGCCCGCGCCGACGAGGGACTGCCCAAGCAGTGGGTAGTGCACCAGGCCCTGGCCCTGCGCCGCCGCCACCCGGAGTGGTTCCGTCCGGATGCGGCCTGTACCCCGCTGCGCGCCAGCGGCGAACGTGCCGGGCACGCGGTCGCCTACCTGCGCGGCGAAGGGGCGCTGGTGCTGGTGCCGCGCCTGACACTCGGGCTGGCGGGCGACTGGGGCGGCACCCGGCTTGCGGTACCACACGGCACCTGGCACAACCGCCTGTCCGGCGCGACGCTGCGAGGCGGTGACTACCCGGTCGCGGAGATCCTCGATGCGTTTCCGGTGGCCCTGCTCGAACGCGAGGAGGCCACGTCATGACCACCGTTAGCGTGTGGGCCCCCGAGGCGCATCAGGTCGAACTGGAGTGCGGTGGCAGCCGCATGCCAATGGACCGCCGCGCGGACGGCTGGTGGTCGCTGCAGACCTCGCGGGTGGTGCACGGCAGCGACTATGCCTTCCGCGTCGACGGCAACGGCCCGTTCCCCGACCCGCGCTCCGCCTGGCAGCCGCAGGGCGTGCACGGCCCGTCGCGCTGGCTGGAGCATTCCCGCTTCGTCTGGAACGACGCCGGCTGGCAGGCGCCGCCGCTGGCCGCGGCGGTGATCCAGGAGATCCACGTCGGCACTTTTACCCCGGAAGGCAGCTTCGACGGCGTGATCGACCGCCTCGATCACCTGGTCGACCTCGGCATCACCCACCTGGAGCTGATGCCGGTGGCGGCATTCCCCGGCGAGCGCGGCTGGGGCTACGACGGGGTCGACCTGTACGCACCGCACCACGCCTACGGGGGCCCCGATGGCCTGAAACGGCTGGTGGATGCCTGCCACCGCCGCGGCATCGCGGTGCTGCTGGACGTGGTCTACAACCACCTCGGACCGGATGGCAACTACCTGGCGCAGTTCGGCCCCTATTTCACCGACCACTACCAAACCCCCTGGGGCGACGCGGTGAACCTCGACGGCCCCGACAGTGACCCCGTGCGCCGTTTCTTCATCGACAACGCCCTGATGTGGTTGCGCGACTACCACCTCGACGGCCTGCGCATCGACGCGGTACACGCGATTGTCGATACCTCGGCCACCCATTTCCTGGAGCAACTCGCCGCCGAGGTGCAGCGCCTGGGGCGGGCGCTCGGGCGGCATCTGGTGGTGATCGCGGAGAACGACCGTAACGACCCGCGCGTGGCGCGGCCGGTAGAGGCCGGCGGCTACGGGCTGGACGCGCAGTGGAACGAGGACTTCCATCACGCACTGCATGCCCTGCTGACCAGGGAATCCGACGGGTACTACGCGGACTTCGGACGCCTCGCGGATGTCGCCCGGGCGCTGACGCGAGGCCTCGTCTATGACGGGCGCTACTCCCACTATCGCCGGCGTACCCACGGGCGACCGGCCTCCGACCTGCCCGGCCGGCGTTTCATCGGTTGCCTGCAAAACCACGACCAGGTTGGCAATCGGGCCCTGGGAGACCGAATCAGTGAAGGCGTCTCGCCGGGACTACTGAAGATTGGAGCGGCCCTGGTGATGACCAGTCCCTTCGTGCCCATGCTGTTCCAGGGGGAGGAATGGGCGGCCGCGACGCCGTTTTTGTATTTCACCGATCACCCGGACGCCGACCTGGGGCGCGCGGTGACCGAAGGCCGCCAGCGCGAGTTCGCGGCCTTCGGCCGGGGCACCGATCCCGGCAACGTCCCGGACCCGCAATCCATCGAGACCTTCGAACAATCCCGCCTGGACTGGGACGAGCTCGAACGCGAGCCGCATGCCGACATCTTGCAGTGGTACCGGGCCCTGATCGCCCTGAGGCATGCCCACTCGGCGTTCGGCGACGACCGTCTGGAGGCGATCGAGGCGCATTTCGACGAGGCGGCACGCTGGTTGATCGTGCACCGGTCGGGACTGCGGGTGGTGTGCAACCTGCACCCTGCCCCGCAACGGCTGGCGTGCCCGGGCGCCGCGGCCGGTCACCTCCTGCTCCAGTCCGATACAGGTATCGTGGTGGGTCCGGACACCCTGGAGCTGCCCGGCGAGTCCGTCGTGATCCTGGACGCGCCTGCCCCCTCCTGCCTGCCCGGCCAACCGTCCATGTCAAAGGAGTGATCCAGTGACCGTATCCGACCGCCCCGTACACCGCATTGACGGCTACCTGCCGATCGAGGAGCACGGCCTGATCGGGAACTGCACGACTGCCGCCCTGGTCGGTCGCGACGGGACCATCCCCTGGATGTGCGTCCCCCGCTTTGACTCCGAACCCTTGTTCTGCGCGCTGCTGGATCACCAGCGCGGCGGCGCCTTCACCGTGGCCCCGGAACCCCTGGTCACCTCGCACCAGCGCTATATTCCGGATACCGCCGTCCTGATCACCGAGATGACCGGACCAGAGGGGCGCGTCCGGGTGACCGACTGTCTGCCCCTGCGCGCAGGGGCCGACCTCTCGGAGGACGCACCCGCCGGACGGAATGAGCTGCTTCGCCGGATCGAGGTGCTGGAGGGCCGGGTACACCTGCGGGTCCGCGTTACTCCCCGGGGCGGGGCGGATTTGTATCCGCACGGGGCCGGGCTGGGCCTGGCGTTGCACCGCCAGCCCGACCTGGAACTGGCCCTGAGCTCGTCCCTGCCGCTGGAGGACGCGGACAGCCTGCATGAACTGGAGGCCGGGGAGCAGCATCACGTGCTCCTCGGGTGGGGGCCGCATACGCATCGGTTCCAGCCCCGCACCCCGCAGGACCTGCTCGAGGCCACCCTGCTGGTCTGGCGACGCTGGATGACGCACTTCAGCTATGAAGGGCCTCGCGAGGACCTCGTCCGCCGCTCGGCTGTCACCCTCAAGCAGATGGACTACACCGCGACCGGGGCCATGATCGCGGCACCGACATCCTCCCTGCCGGAGGCGATCGGCGGCCCGCGCAACTGGGATTACCGCTACGCGTGGATCCGCGATGCGGCGTTCTCGGTGTATGCGATGAGCGACATCGGCATGACCCACGAGGCCGCCGGGTTTATCGGCTGGGCCCTGGACGCCGTCGATCGCGCGGGCTGGCCCCGGGTGCTGTACGACGTGGACGGCCACCTCCCGCAACCGGAGCGCAGCGATCCCGAACTGGAGGGCTACCGTGGTTCGGGACCCGTTCGCTGGGGGAACGGCGCGGTCGAACAGCGCCAGCATGACGTGTTCGGGGAGATCCTCGATTGCGCCTGGCGCTGGGTACGCTGGGGCGGCACGCTGGACGATCACCTGTGGCAGCGCCTGCGGCGCCTGGTCGAGTCCGCCAAGACCGAATGGAAAAACCCCGACCACGGGATCTGGGAAGTGCGCACAGCCGGACGACCGTTTACCTACTCCGCCGCCCTGTGCGCGGTGGCCCTGGAGCGCGGAGCCGCGCTGGCCGAGCACAATGGAATGGGCGGGGACAGCGCCCTCTGGCGCTCCGAGGCGCGGCAGATCCACGAGGCGATCCTGGAACAGGCCTGGGACCCCGAACTCCAGAGCCTGACCGAACATCTGGGCGGCGGCGGCATCGACGCGAGTCTGCTGGCACTACCCGGACGCGGCGTCATCCCCGCGGATCACCCGAAGATGGTGGCCACTACCGTGGCCGTCGTCCGGCGCCTGGGTGCCGGCAACGGCCTGCTCTACCGCTATCTGCCGGAGGAATCCCCGGACGGACTGCCCGGGCACGAGGGTGCGTTTGTGCTGTGCAGCTTCTGGCTGGTCGACAATCTGGTCGGGCAGGGTCGACTGGAGGAGGCCCAGGCGCTATACGACTCCCTGTGCGACCGCACCAATGCGCTGGGTCTGCTCCCGGAACAGATCGACCCCGCTAGCGGCAATTTCCTCGGCAACTTCCCGCAGGCGTTCAGCCACGTCGGCCTGATTTCGAGCGGCATCAAGCTCGCGCGGGCGCTGGAGCGAAGCCGGGAGCGTTGAGAACAGTCAACTCACGTTAAGTGGTGCCCGAGGCCCGAAAGGCCTCCGGACTGGGGAGACACCCTCTTCAGGCGGTCGGCATCATCGAGGAGTGGTGATGGACGATCTTCCATCCCCCGTCACGGTTCTCGTAGACGAAGGTGTAGCGCGCGGGGACTTCCTTGGTCTCACCGCCATCCGTCACGCGAAAGGTGTAGGTGCCGGCATCCGTGAGCTTGTTGCAGCCAAGCTTCACGTTACGGGTGTTGATCGTCCCAAAGGGCTTCTTCTCCAGGAAGTGCTCGAAGTAGTCCTGGATCTCGGCGTGCGTGGTGCGCGGGACGTTGGAGACGGTCGGGAGCAGAACAGCGTCCTCGGCATAGCGCTCGGCGACCTTGCGCGCATCACCCGTCTGCAGGGCCGCGTTCCAGCCCTCGAACAGTTCCTCGGCCAGTCGGCGGGTCGCCGGCGCACAGACCACGCAGCTCTCGTTGGCTGGGGTATCGATCGCGCCGAACCGGGGGTCACCGCCGGTCCCGGTCACCGGATGGTGTTGATCGCGGTGCGAGGCACTCAGGCTCAGGCGCGCGCGCGGCGCCTGGTCGGCGTTGATGAACTGGGTGCCGCTGATACGCGGTCGGCTGCTCGTGGTCACTGACTGATCTCCGAGTTCGGCCGTTAGCGGCCGGGTAATCCGTGAATTGTAAGGTACGCTCCCGGGCCTGTCATTCCGGGCTCGCCCCGAATGAGTCCGCTGTCAGCGCCCCCCTGCAGATTGGGCCGCTGCGCTTGCAATGACCTCTTGTGGTCAGCTCGCCTGGGCCTTGAAGGCCGCAAGGAGATCCTCGACCTGGCCGCGCACGCGCGCCTCGTCCTGGATCGCGAAGTCGAGAAAGGTCTGCGCGACCACCGACAGGACCTTCTGCCTGGGGTGAACGATGTGCCACTGGCGGTGAATCGGGAAGTGCTCCACATCCAGCAGTGCTACCGGCCCGCCCGCCCCCTCCGCGCTGAGGGTGTGCAACGACAGCACCGCAATCCCCAGGCCGCCGATTACCGCCTGCTTGATCGCCTCGTTGGAGCCGAGCTCCATGCGCACCGTCGGGCTGATCCCGTGCTCCTGGAACAGCTTGAGCGTTGCCTCGCGGATCCCGGAGCCCGGCTCGCGCATCAGGAACGTCTCCTGTTCCAGGCGTTCGATCGGGATGTTGCGCTGTCCGACGAGCGGGTGATCGCGGCTGGCCATCACCACCAGCGGGTTCGGCGCGAACGGATACACCGCGATGTCGGTCAGCCGCTCGGGCACGTGTCCAATGATGTACAGATCGTCATCGTTGTTGGCCAGGCGCTGCAGCACACGGTCGAAGTTGCTGACCTCCAGCGACAGTTCAATGTCCGGATAGCGCTTGGCGAACTGCCCGAGGATCGTCGGCGCGAAGTACTGCGCGGTGGTGATCACCGCCAGGCGCAGCCGCCCCCGCTTGAGCCCGTGCATTTCCGCGAGCTTCATCTCCAGGTTGGTCAGCGCGCCGAGCATCTCGCGGCAGGTGTCGTACAGCAACAGCCCGACCTCGGTGGGGAAGGCCTTGCGCCCAACGTACTCGAACAGCGGCAGGCCGAGGGCGCCGGAGAGCTTCTTGATCTGGATGGAGACGGTGGGCTGGGTCAGGTAAAGCTCTTCCGCCGCACGGGTAAAGCTACCCAGGCGCACGATCGCTTCGAACACCTGCAGCTGGCGCAGGGTGGCGTGCCGGATCAGGTGCGCCGGCAGTTCGGATTTCAGCATCACCTGCGGAAGGCCGGACTCCTTCTGCGGTGTCGTGCCGGTCCCTTTCCTGGCCATGTTAGTGCCCGTGCCCCCTACCGGGTGAGACCGGCGTACAGCATCGGCAGCTTTTCCGGGAGCCGTTCGATACGATCCAGCACCATGAAGTGCTGTGCCCCGAAGATCCGTTCGACGTACTCGTCGGCGTTCGGGTCCAGGCTGATACAGAAGCTGTAGACGCCGTTCTTGCCCACCTCTTCCACCGCACGCTTCGCGTCCTGACGCAGGTACTGCGGGTCGCGCACATCGGTATCCGCCGGCTCGCCGTCGGTCACGATCAGCAACAGCTTCTTCTGCGTCCCCTGTTGCTGCAGCAGATGCCCGGCATGCCGAACGGCCGCGCCCATGCGAGTGGAGAGCTGTCCCTTCATCCCGGCCAGTCGTGCCCGGGCGTGATCGTCGTAGGGGGCGCCGAAGTCCTTGAAGCGGTAGTACTCGACATCGTGGCGACCATCCGAGGCAAAGCCGTGGATGGCGAAGGGGTCGCCAATCTTGGAGATTGCCCCGCCCAGCAGAGCGGTAGCCTCGCGCGCCAGCTGTACCACACTGGTGTCCGTACCCTGGACCATCTCGTTGGTGGACTCGGACAGATCCAGCAGCACCAGCACCGACAGATCGCGCACCTGGCGGATATTGCGCACGTAGATGCGCTCGTCCGGCTGCCGCCGCATGCGCAGATCGATCTGTGCATCGACCAGCGCGTTCAAGTCCAGCTCGTCGCCCTCGGCCTGCTTGCGCAGACGCTGGACGCCCTGCGGTTGCATCGCCTCGATCAGGAACTTCAGGCGCGAGATCAGCGGCTTGTGCTTTTCGTTAATCGCGTCGATCTCGGCCACGTCGCCCTTCTGCGGACGCCGCTCCAGCAGGGTGACCCAGTGCGGCCGTTCCAGCTGCATCTGGTAGTCCCACTCGTGGTAGTGGTAGGGCAGCGAGATCGGCTCCTTGCCCTCCTGCTGGTTGATGCTTTCCTCTTCGCCGTCCCGGAACCATTCGGTCGCCAGCACCATGATCATCTGGGCATCGTCCCCAGCGCCAGGGACATCGAGGGTGTTGATCATCTCCATGGGGGTCACGTAGACGCGTTCCTGGTTCGAACCGCTGGCCATCAGCGTCTCGAAGTCGTCTTCCTCGCGCCCGAACGCCCACATGTAGCGATTGTCGTCACGGTAGAGCACATCCGGCGCGACCTGCCGCGGGTTCATGTAGCCCTGCTCCGGAAATTCCGGCGCCAGGGCCTCGGCCAGGGCGCGCGCCAGGCCGGGGGCCTCGAGATCCTCCGTCCGTTCGGCCAGCGCCGCACGGGCCCTGGTCACGAACGGATGGTCGTCGCGGTAGTCCGGGTCCAGCAGGGCCCGTGCGGTGCGGGCCAGCAGGGCTTGCGGCGCTTCACCGTCGTCCGGGGTCGCGGTATGCAGGGGTGTCCAGAGGTTGCGCAAACCCGGGAAACCCTGGCTTGCCAGGGCCTCCACGCGGGCATCCTCGAACAACTCGGTCAACACGCCGGTCACGCCGCGCGGCGCCTCCTCTGGCTGCATTTCCCGCGTGTAGACCACATGGGCCGCGGCATGGGCCGCCGCCGCACGGTAGAGATCGAGCCCGGTCAGGCCTTCCCAGTCGTCGAAGGCATCCGGCAGGAAGATCGTGAAGCCCTCGATGTAGGGCTTGTAACCCTCACGGGATTCAAAGTCGCCACTCGTCGGCCGCATGAAGAAATCGCGCGCCCAGAGCGAACGCAGGTAGAGGTTGATGCGCCGCTGCACATCCACGAACAGCGTGCCGCGTCGCTCTTTCTGGAATACCGAACGGGACTCGGGCGATTCCAGACCAAAATAGGCGATCTGTTCCTCGAGGTCGGTACGGTGGGCCTGCGCGCCCCAGGTCGCCCAACGGCGCAACCCACCCAGCGTCAGTTGCGATAGCAACTCGTCGAGGTGTTCAAGCATCGGCCGAACGCCGCGTGGCGCCTGCCCCAACAGGTTGTCGACCAGGCGCAGATATCCCCCGAACAGGCGCAGGTCACCCAGGCGTCGCGCCGCAATCGGGCTGGTGGAGATCAACAGCGTGATCACCGCGCCGCTGGTCTTGGAGTACATCTTGATCGCCGAGCTCACCAGGTCGCCGACCGCATCCTCGCCCAGCTCCTGCGCCAGATCCGGCGCCTCTTGGACGAACGCCACGACCATCTCCGAACCTCGCCCCAGAGAGTGCAGGCTGCGTGCGCCTTCCAGGTAGTAGCGCTTCAGACCACCTGTACTGAAGGCCCGCGTCGCTTCCTGCCACGAGGCCTCGAGGACCTCGGCGGCCTGCCCCCCGAGGTCCTCGAGGAGGTCCTGGTATTCCTCCAGATGGATGCTCATCGTGTTCGGCGCATGCGCCTAGAAGAACGTCGTGACGGCAGAGTCGAGCGCGTCGCGCATATCGGGGTCGTCCGTGATCGGACGCACCAGGGCCATACGGCACGCGGCGAGCGGCGCGACGCCCTTGGCAATCAGCGACGCGGCGTACACCAGCATTCGGGTCGAGATCCCCTCGTCCAGCCCGTGGCCCTTCAGATTGCGCGCGCGCTCCGCGACGCTGACCAGCTTGCTGGCCATATCCTCGTTGACCCCGCCTTCGTGGACCACAATCCGGGTTTCGGTTGCGTGATCCGGGTAGTTGAAGTCCAGCGCGCCGAAGCGCTGCTTGGTCGACTCTTTCAGGTCCTTCATCAGGCTCTGGTAGCCCGGGTTGTACGAGATCACCACCTGAAAATCCGGATGCGCCTCGACCATCTCGCCCTTCTTCTCCAGCGGCAGCATGCGACGATTGTCGGTCAGCGGGTGGATCACGACGGTCGTATCCTGGCGCGCCTCGACGATCTCGTCGAGGTAGCAGATCGCCCCGTGGCGTGCCGCCTGGGTCAGCGGGCCGTCCTGCCAGCGCGTGCCGTTGGCATCCAACAGATAGCGCCCCACCAGATCCGAGGCGGTCATGTCCTCGTTACACGAGACGGTAATCAGCGGCTTGCGCAGCTTCCAGGCCATGTGCTCGACAAAGCGCGTCTTGCCGCAACCCGTGGGGCCCTTGAGCATCATCGGCATGCGCACCGAATAGGCAGCCTCGTACAGCTCCACCTCATCCGCCGTGGACTGATAGTAAGGCTCCTCGGTGATCAGGTGATCGCGTAGTTCGTCCTGCATGTTTCGACTCCTCAATCAGAAAGGCCGGGGCGCAAGCCCCGGCCACCGGCACGCATCGGCCTCAGTCAGGCCAGACCCGATCCGGATGCAACGCGCTGCCGCCCTTGTTCGCCTTCGGCTCCTTCTTTGCAGCCGGCTTTTTCCGGGCCGGAGTTGCCTTGGCCTGGGTCGACTGGGCGGTCGTCCCCGTCTTCCTCGTCGTTGCCGGCTTCTTGCGCGCCGTGGCCGCCTTGCGGGCCGGAGCCTTGCGGGTCGTGGTCGCCGCCTTCTTGGTGGCGGCCGCCTTGGTACTCGCGGCAGCCCGCGGGCTGCTGCTCGCCGGCTCCTGGCTGGTGTCCTTCTGTGCCGCGGCCGGCGCGTCGGCCTTGACCGTGCTGTCCGGGGTCTTGTCCTTGTCCTGGTCCTCGCGCGCGCTGCGCACGCCGGCTGCCAGCTTGTCTTGCAGATTGCTCATTGCGACACCTCCTCGATGATGGCTTCGATCTCCGCCGCCGCCGCCTCGCCCGGCTTGCCCAGATCAAAGACGGAACAGCCTTCCAGCGCAGAACGCCGATATATGGCCCGCCGGCGGAGTGACTGCTCCAGGGCGGGGATGTCGATCTCCATCAGTGCATGCTTCATCGCACGCGACAGCGCACTGCGGACTTCGAGCTGGTTAATCACGATGTAGGGGCGCAGGGCGGGATTCCTGAGCTTGGCCTCTTCAAGCCCGCGCCCCATACGGACGCTACCCCACAGATCCACCGGCGACGGAAGCACTGGGATCAGGACCTCGTCCGCGGCCGCCAGGGCACCAGTGACGGCCCCGCCCTCAAGCGTCGGCGGGCAATCCACCACGATGTGGTCATAGTCCTTGCGCAGGGCCTTCAACTCGCGATCGAGGGGGCCGGCAACCGCGAACACCGACGCCGCGAACGGGCGATCCTCGGAGGCCATGCGGGCCCATTGACCGGCCGAACCCTGCGGGTCGGCATCGACCACTAGCGTGCGGCCCCGCCGGGCCAGCCCTGCGGCCAGGTTCATGGTCAGGGTGGTCTTGCCAGTGCCGCCCTTCTGATTGACTACCGCGATTACCCTCGAACCCACGCAACAGCCTCCTGCGGAAGGGGACCGGGCTCAACCCGGCCCATCAAGAATCCCCCGGCTCAGCCGGTGGTGGCATCGGCCAGGCGGTCGACTTCAAGGGCAAAGGCCTTGTCGCCTTCCCCAAGCTGTTCGCCATCACGGGCGTCGATCGTGATGTTCACGTAGGTCGTGCCGAAGCTGATGTTCGGATGATAACCATCCTGCTCCGACAGCTCGGCCACGTGGTCTAGAAACTTCCGCGTGATGCCGTAGCGGTCGAACGTGAACTGTTTGCTCATGGACGCCGAGGTCCCCTTGCCGGGTTCCCACCCGGCCGGAACCACGAGATCGGTATCCGCCATTGCCTACTCCGCTTGTGTTGCCGCGTCCGCGCTCGTCACGCGGTGCTGCCCTGGGCATCGATCTCGCGCACGTGTTCCAGTTCATCCTCGAGGATGCTCTCGAACAGCGCCGCATCATCCACCGCACCGACGCGCCGGCAATAGACGGCTGCTTCGTCGTACAGACGAATCGCCTCCATCTCCAGCTCGCGCGAGCGCGCCAAAAGTTCGGCCATGGAGCGGCCAAGCCGCACCGGCGCCAGCTGGCTGCCGTTCGGCGCCACCCCATAGTGAAACATGCGAGTCATGAAGCGATCCGCATGATCCAGCTCTTCCTGGGCGTCCCGACGCAGGCAGTCGCTTACGTCGGTCATTCCCCACATCGCGGTCAAGCGCGCCTGGGCCAGGTACTGCTGGACCGCCGACAGCTCATGTGCCACCGCCCGGTTCAGGTACCCCACGATCCGTGGATCGGACATGGATGTTGCCTCAGCTGGCCGAACCGCTGGCGGTCGGGGCCGTCGGCAGGATGCCTTCCACTTCCGAATGCACGCGCGCAATGATGTGCGCGGCCACCAGGCCGTCACCCACACGCTCGCAAGAATCCGCGCCCGCACGCACCGCCGCGTTCACGGCACCGGTTTCGCCACGGACCAGCACGGTCACGTAGCCGCCACCGACGAACTGGCGACCGATCAGACGCACCTCGGAGGCCTTGGTCATCGCATCCGCGGCTTCGATCGCCGGGACCAGACCGCGGGTCTCGATCATGCCAAGGGCCACACCAGAAATTTCGTTAGCCATCATCTACCTCTTCTTGAAAAAGCCGTCGGGCCCGTTACGGACCCGACGGCGTTCGACTACCGTGAGTTACGGCTTTTCCGGGAGGATGTTCTCCACCTCGGAATGGACGCGAGCAATGATGTGGGCAGCCACGAGGCCGTCACCGACACGCTCGCAGGAATCCGCACCGGCACGCACAGCGGCGTTCACGGCACCGGTTTCGCCACGGACCAGCACGGTCACGTAGCCACCACCCACGAACTGACGCCCGATCAGACGCACCTCGGAAGCCTTGGTCATTGCGTCCGCGGCTTCGATCGCCGGGACCAGACCGCGGGTCTCGATCATGCCGAGGGCCACACCAAAGTTTTCGCTAGCCATTACTCAACTCCTATCAAGCGTTACTGATGATTTACTTTTCAACCTGCTCGGGCAGGATGCTTTCCACTTCGGAATGCACACGGGCGATGATGTGCGCGGCCACCAGGCCGTCACCCACACGCTCGCAGGAATCCGCACCGGCACGCACAGCGGCGTTCACGGCACCGGTTTCGCCACGGACCAGCACGGTCACGTAGCCGCCACCCACGAACTGGCGACCGATCAGACGCACTTCGGAGGCCTTGGTCATTGCATCGGCCGCTTCAATCGCCGGTACCAGACCACGGGTCTCGATCATGCCCAGCGCCACACCAAAACGTTCAGTTGCCATTGTCTTCTCTCCTGGATTTACGGTTTTTTAAAACAAAAATGACGCTCACGCCGCCTTGCGGGAACCAGCAGAGCGCTGTGCATCGGTCTGGTCTTGTCCTGCCTCGTCCTTCGACCCTTCCGTCTTCTTACCACCATCGTCCCAGTGGTCGATGATGCCGCCGATCGTGAGATCGGTCTGGATAGTGTTGTCGTCCAGCGCAAGCCGCGCGGCTGACCCGCTGATGGTGAACACCCAGTTGCCCGGATGCGCCCCGACCGGATCCACGGCCACACTCAGCGCGCCCTTCTGGTCGACCAGCACGCGCAGCGAAATGGTGCTCAGCCCGTCGACGCGACGGGTCACCACCAGTTCATCCTGCACCTGCATGATTTCCATGGAGCTACTGCTCCTCCCAGTAATCGATGATCCCGACGATCGTCGCGTCACTGGGGTAGGACTTGTCACCGGCCGCTTCACGCGCCGCCGAGCTGCCCACCACGATGACCCAGTCCCCGGGCACGCAGCCGACCGCATCGACCGCCACGGTGCGCGGCCCGCCCGCCTTTTCCTGAACCACCAGCAACGGCCGGTGCCCCAGATCGCGGATGCGGTTGGTCGAAACCAGCGTCTTCTCAACCTTGCAGATCTTCATTCCCGTTCCCGTGTGCGTCAGGCGGCCAGTGGTTCCAGACGGCTACCGCTGCGTTTGTCGCGGATCACCATGTGGCAGCCGATCAGGCCCTTTTCAGCCAGGTCGCGATAGCGATCCATGATCGTGTTGCGAATCCGGCGACAACGCGCCTCGACCCGCTCCCGCGATCCCGGCACCTTGCGGTCGTAGCGATAATGCACCACGACCGGAACCGGCAGGCCGCGCTCGACATTCAGCTTCCGAAAAATCTTGTTCACGCCGACATCCATCCCCTCGGCGCCCTCTTCCATCGTCTCCAGGTGGGCGAAGTACGCGAAATTGCGAACCTGCATCTCCTCGATCTCCTGGCCCACGATGATCACGCGCTCGCGGTGGCCGACATCGGCGTAGTGGCCGCCGTGATAGCGCGCCACATAATCCAGCTGCGAAATGTTGCTCAACAGCAGCCGCGAGATCAGTCGCAGCATCCCTTCATGCGGCGCGCCGTTACCGCGTCCCCAGCCCTGCTGGTGAATCGCATCCTGGATCGCCTGATACACCCGCAGCGATGCGGTCTGTTCGTCCAGCCCCTGGGTCGCCCGGTACAGCTCCGCGCTTTCCACGAAGCGGTACAGGCTCATGCGCGTATCCGCATCCGGGATGTGAATCTTGATCGCATCCGTATCGGTATCCACCCCGATCAGCAGCGTGTCGACCGAGGCCCCACAGCAGTAGGTGTTCTCGATGGCCTGACGAAACGCGCGCAGCTGGTGCAAGGCACCGTCCGCCGCATCGCGCTCGCTGTTGCCGTGCGCCGCGCAGCCCTGGTGCAACGGATCCGCGCCACTGTAGTGGTAAGCCGCAATCTTCAGATAGCGACTGGGGACATCGGCCGTGGTCGGCCGGCCCTCACGAAAGCGCAGCAGTTCGCGCTTGGTCCAGTGACGCACATCTTCCTCGATGTCGAACTGCGCCCCGGCGTAGCTCTTCACCCGTACCGCGAGATCCGGCAGGCGCAGGATGAAGCGCCGCAGGCCCAGCAGGCGCCCGTCCGAGCAGGGCGAGATGTCCACTTCGTGGAAGTCGCAGTCGAGGAAATACGCAATCGCGCTATCCGCTTCGGCCACCAGGTCATCCCGTCCCGCCCAGTATTCGTTGACCACCTGATCGAACAGCTCGAACGTTCCGTGCAGATACAGTTCGCGCGTATCCAGATCGTTGATCCAGGCATCCTCCAGCGCCTTTTGCGGCAGCTGGTACCCCAGGCGCTCCTCGACGATCGCCTGCGCCCGCGCCTCGAAGTCGCGCTCGTGCTGCAGCGCATGCACTTCCTTGAGCACCGGAACCAGCTGCGCAAAGCGCTCGCGGAACCCCTGCTCGAAGGCGTGCAGCCGTTCGTTCATCGGGACATCCGCCAACGCATGCCCCGCGGTCAGTTCACGCGTCATGTCCGGAGACGACGAGCTGCAGGCCGGCACCGCGGACACCGGGACCGCAGTGCTCGGCGCCGCTGCGCGCGCAGCCGCAATCCGGGACTTCGCGAAGCGCGAGCCCATGGAGCTGTTTTTGCGGCGACCACGCACCATGACGTTCTTCAGAGTCCTCGCCTGTCCTTAACCGCGCGCCCCGCCGGACAGCGTCACCAGAGAACCGGCGTCGCTGTTCCCGGAGGAACCCGTGATCCTGCTCGGGGGCACTTCCTTGCGCTCGAGTTCCCGATTGATATACGCGCTGCGGCCTTCACCACGCGGGTTGCCCTTCTGCGTCTGGTTGCGGCGCGTCGAGAGGCCCTCGGTCCCGGTCACGTGGTCACCGCGCCCCCAGTCGTCGCCGGTAATGGAGACGCCATTGCTGCTGCCGTTCACGGTCACCCGGTTGGCACCGACCTTCTCGCCTTCTTCCACCGGCTCGACGACCGCTGCTTGCTTGCTGGCGCCATACCGGAACTCTTCGGTACCGGACACCAGACCCATCGCCTTGTTGATGGACCCGGTCACGCTCCCGCTACTGCCGTAGGCGGTCCCCGTCACGCGCTCCCGACGCTCTGCGGCGACCCGCGCCGGGGTGTCCACGCTGAAGCCGGCGTTGGGCATCGGGCGAGAAGCAGCTTGCGCCACTGGCTGGGCCGGCGCGGCCTGCATGCCCATCCCTTCCGGGCGCAGACGCGGATGGAGACTGCTCGCAGCACTGGCGCAGCTCTTGGCAAATTCGTTACCGCCCACATACGGGGAACCGGACACGTCCTGACAGGCGCCCCGTTCGGTACCGGTGACGCGCTTGTCGTAACCCGGCTGGCTGCCGGACACCGAATGCCCCGGCGTGGAATGACGTTCGGCCACCCGCGTACCGGCCGCGCTCGAATCCTGCGTGTCGCAGAACTGGTCGTACTGATCCGGACCGATATAGGCCGTGCCGCTCACCGGCTTGCAGGCACCATATTCGTCACCGGTGACGCGCGAGGAACGCCCGATCGCCGAGCCGGACACAATTTGCTGATTCCAGGTACGGCCCACAGTCACTTTCTCCGGGCTGGCTTCCGGGCGATGACCGCCACAAAAGGCGTCATAGTGCTCGGAGCCGGCATATTCCGTGCCGGTGATCGGCTTGCAACCACCATATTCGTCACCCGTCACGTGGATCGAATGATCCACCTGGGTACCGGAAACCTCGCGGCCCCGCAGCGTGTGCATTACGCCCACCTTGGGGACGCCCCCGGCATCCGGCCGCTCGCACAGATCGCCGAAGTCGGACTTGTTGTAATACGGCGTACCGGTCAGGGAGGCACAGGACCCGCGCTCGTCACCGGTTACATGCCGGCTACGCCCCACGGCCACACCGGTCACGCTCTGGTCTTCCATGGTGTGCGACTCCTGAACCTTGGCCGCAGCGGGTTCCGGGCGGGTGCCGCAAAAGCCCTGGAACTGCTCGGTGCCGAGATATTCGGTTCCGGTCACCGGTTTGCAGCTGCCATATTCGTTGCCGGTTACGTTCACGGAGCGTCCGACTTCGGACCCGGTCAGTTCACGACCGCGAAGCGTATGCATTACGCCAACCTTGGCCGGCGCCCCGTTCGACTTTCCCGTGTTGCAGGGAACCTCGCTGTTCGCGGTGTTCAGGTATTCGGTACCGGTCACATCGCGGCAGGCGCCGGCTTCGTCGCCGGTCACGCTCGGGCTGCGCCCGACCGAAGTGCCCGACACGCCTTCACCGTGACGGGTGACCATCACGCTCGTGCGGGCCGGACCGGCCTGCGGACGCGTGCCGCAGAAGCCTTCGTATTGTTCGGTACTGAGATATTCGGTGCCGGTGATCGTCTCGCAGGACCCACGCTCGTCGCCGGTCACACGGTTCGACCGCCCAACTTCGGTGCCACTGACCGACTGACCGTGCGCGGTGTGCGACGTGCCAACCTTCGGCGGATTGCCGGCCGGCCGCGCACCACAGTACCGCTCGTAGTGCTCCACCCCGAGGTATTCGGTGCCGGTGATCGAAGAGCAGCTGCCCGCCTCCGTGCCGGTGACGCCCGAGGTACGCTCGACCTGCGTGCCACTTACATGGCTGCCGGCCAGCGTGGTGCCCTCTTCAACCTTCGGCGGCGCATCGCCCTCGACAGGGCGCGGCCGGCCACAGGGACGCCCCGGCTCGGCCGAGCCACGGCCCAGCTTGCACAGTTCTTCACGGCGCTGCCGAGCGACTTCGCGGGCGGACATCCCTTGGCGCTTGGCGGCCTTCCAGGCGCCTTCCTGCGGCATGGTGCCGCGAGCCTGACCGCCGTTAAAACGCCGACGCTGGGCCTTCTTGCCGGTCTGCGCCATGGCATCCCGGCGCGCCATGCAGATCGCGCGAACCTCCGAGATCATCGGATGCGGGCCAGCGGCCTCACCCCCGGATTCGACCTTGTCGCACAGCTGGTCCAGGCCGCTCTCGACCACCGCGGCGTCACGGCTCGGGGCGGTGTTGACCGACGCATCGCGCTCGGCCTTCTCGCCCTTGCAGCCGCAACCACAGTCCTTCTTGGATTCCTGGGCGGGCGCAGCCACCGGCTCCGATCCCTTGATGCGATCCCCACGGCGCGGTTCCGGCGCAACGGCCTTCTTGCCTTCCGTGGAGAGCGCCTGACGCCGCAGGCGGCAGATCTCGCGACCGCTCATGTTCGAGCAATCGACCTCGACGTTCTGCGACTGGGCCAGGGCTTCCAGCTGGCGCGAACGCTCGGCGCCGGCGGGGGCCATGCCACCCGCGGCCTGGGCACGCGTATTGGTTCGGCCCACAGCCTTCTTGCCCTGGCGCGCCATCTTCTGGCGCCGCTCAAGGGCGGCCTGGCGCCCATTCGAGACGCCCGTGTGCGCGCCCGGTTCCGGGCGGCGCTCGGGCGTGGTGTCGCGGGTCTCGACGGAGACCTGCGACGAGGATTCACTGGAGTGCATCTCCGGCTCCCGCGCCTGGGGTGCCGGGGCAGGGTCCGCCTTCGCCTGGCGCGCATCTCGCGCAGCCCCAGCGGAGCGGCTGCTCCCTTTGGTTTGGTCGGTCGACTTCACGGCAGCCTTGCCATTGCGAGACATGGCTTTGCGCCGTTCCAGGGCACGTTCACGCCCCGAGAGACCTTCAGACGCAGATGTCGGATTACTCATGGCACTTCCTTACAGTTGGCGGCAGCAACGGTAAATAACGCTTTACTGAACTGCCGGGCCCGAAGGCGGACCCGGCAGGTACGGGCCCTAATTAGCGACCGCGATCGACCACGAAGGCCGTGCCCTGGCTCTGGGCATAGTTATCGTAGGCGAGGAAGCGAACCATCATGCCTGGGTTGGCACGGCGGCACTGCTCGATCTCGCTCAGCACGGCCTCGACAGACTGCTCGCCGAACATCGGGAGCTTCCACATGTACCAGTAGTTGGACATGGCGTGTTCTTTTTCGCTGTACTCGACCGCCGGGTTCCAGCCCTGGGCAATCGTGTACTCGATCTGACGGCGAACCTGATCGGCGTTCATCTCGGGCAGGTAAGAGAAGGTCTCGTACTTCTGCACCGGCTTGAAGTTCTGAATATCGGACATGTCGTTAATCCTATGCGCTTGTTCTCTGAAGGTGCGGGCAGCCACTCAGGCCGCCCGCACACGGACGATCACTTGTGTTGGACGTCCAGCTTGTCGGTGGTGTCGAACTCGAACTTGATTTCCTTCCACGTTTCCATGGCGATCTTCAGTTCGGGACTGTGCTGGGCGGCCTGGGTCAGGATCTCCTTGCCTTCCTTCTCGATCTCGCGACCCTCGTTGCGCGCCTGGACGCAGGCCTCGACGGCCACGCGGTTGGCGGTCGCGCCCGGAGCATTGCCCCACGGGTGGCCCAGGGTGCCGCCACCGAACTGCAGCACGGAGTCGTCACCGAAGATCGCGACCAGGGCCGGCATGTGCCAGACGTGGATACCACCGGAGGCCACGGCGAACACACCCGGCATGGAACCCCAGTCCTGATCGAAGAAGATGCCGCGCGAGCGGTCTTCCGGGATGAAGGATTCACGCAGCAGGTCAATCCAGCCGAGCGTCGCCGCGCGGTCGCCTTCCAGCTTGCCGACCACGGTGCCGGTGTGGAGGTGGTCGCCACCGGACAGGCGCAGGATCTTGGCGAGCACACGGAAGTGGATACCGTGCTTCGGATGACGGTCGATGACCGCATGCATGGCACGGTGGATGTGCAGCAGCATGCCGTTGTCGCGGCACCAGTTGGCCAGGCCCGTGTTGGCACAGAAACCGCCGGTGATGTAGTCGTGCATGATGATCGGCGCGCCAATTTCCTTGGCGTACTCGGCACGCTTGTACATCTCTTCCGGGGTCGGCGCGGTGACGTTCAGGTAGTGACCCTTGCGCTCGCCGGTTTCTGCTTCGGCCTTTTCGGTCGCTTCCTGGACGAAATCGAAGCGGTCACGCCAGCGCATGAACGGCTGGGAGTTGATGTTCTCGTCGTCCTTGGTGAAGTCGAGACCGCCACGCAGGCACTCGTACACGGCACGGCCGTAGTTCTTCGCGGACAGACCCAGCTTCGGCTTGATGGTGCAACCCAGCATCGGGCGGCCGTACTTGTTCAGGCGATCACGCTCGACCTGGATACCCATGGGCGGACCACCACAGGTCTTCACGTAGGCGATCGGGAAGCGCACGTCTTCCAGGCGCAGCATGCGTATGGCCTTGAAGCCGAACACGTTACCGACCAGGGAGGTGAACACGTTCACCATGGAGCCTTCTTCGAACAGGTCGATCGGGTAGGCGATGAACGCGTAGAAGGACTCGTCGTCACCCGGGACGTCCTCGATCATGTACGCCCGACCCTTGTAGTAATCCATGTCGGTCAGGAGGTCGGTCCACACCGTGGTCCAGGTACCGGTGGAGGACTCGGCTGCCACAGCGGCGGCAGCTTCTTCGCGGTCGATACCGGGCTGCGGGGTAATCTTGAAACACGCCAGCAGGTCAGTATCCAGCGGCGTGTATTCGGGCATCCAGTATGTTTCGCGGTAATCCTTGACGCCCGCGGAGTACTTCTTGGCGGCAGACATGTGGCCTTCTCCTACGCGTTGGTTAATCGTGATGGTCGCCTAGATTAGGGAGGGCAATCACTAATAACAAATAAATAATCTAGATGCGACCGATAGACAATCGTTTATATAAAAGCCGGACAGCGGGAGGGCCACTGACCGGCAGGGGTTCGGGTTCGCAATGGTGCAGCCAGGCATCGAAACACCGACCGCGACGGATTGCGGAAGTCGATTGTAGTCGAAGACCGTAGCCTGTGCATGCCTTTGGCGCGACCCGCCGCACAGGGCCTGTGACGGGCCGCTGGGAACGCCCCGTCACACAGCCCACGACCCCGGGTATCAGGACGTGGCGGCAGTGGCGGGCGCTCCGTCACCGGCGGCATGGTGATCCCGCGCTAGGTAGAGGTAGATGGCGGGCACCACGAACAGGGTGAACAGGGTCCCGATCGCCATGCCGCTCGCGATCACCAGGCCCATCGCGAAACGCGAGCCGGCGCCGGCCCCGGCGGCCATCAGCAAGGGCACCATCGCCACCACGGTCGCGGTGGTGGTCATCAGGATCGGCCGCAGGCGCAGGGCCGACGCCTCCTCGATCGCCTCGCGCAGCGTCCGCCCCTGGCGCTGCAGCTGGTTGGCGAACTCCACGATCAGGATGCCGTGCTTGGCGATCAGGCCGATCAGGGTCAGCAGCCCCACCTGGGTATAGATATTCAGCGAAGTCATCCCAAGGCTGATGAAGATCAGTGCCCCGGCGATCGACATCGGCACCGTGGTCAGAATGATCAACGGGTCGCGGAAGGACTCGAACTGAGCAGCCAGGACCAGGAAGATCACCAACAGGGCAAAGAAGAAGGTGACCACCAGCTCACTGCCCTCGGCCTTCAGCTGACGCGACTGTCCGGCATAGTCGACACTGACATCCGGGGGGAGCACGTCGGCGGCAATCTCGTCGATGATGTCCAGCGCCTCGCCCAGGGTCACCCCCGGCCGCGGCACGCCCGACAGGGTCACGGCATTGAGCTGCTGGAAGCGCTTGAGCGAGCGCGGGGTCACCGTTTCTTCCAGTGTCACGATGCTGGATAACGGGATCGGCTCGCCGTCACGGGTACGCGTGAACAACTCTTCCAGCTGCTCCGGATTCAGGCGCTCGCTGCGCTGCACCTGAGGAATCACGCGATAGCTGCGGTTCTCCATCGCGAAGCGCCCGGCAAACCCGCCAGACAGCATGGTCGCCAGATCGGCATTGAGCGTGGCCATGTCGATCCCGAGCTGGGCGGCGCGTTCGCGGTCGATCTTGAGATCCACCTGCGGCTGATCGAAGTCGAGATCGGAGTCCATGAAGATGAAGCGCCCGGTCGCCATCGCCCGCTGCATGATCTCGCTGGCGAACTGCTCCAGCTCCTCGAACGAACCGGTGGAGCCAAGGACCACACTCACCGGTGCACCGTCGCCCGGGGTGGGCAGCTGGGGCGGCTGGATCGCGAACACCTCCAGCGCCGGGATGCGGTCCAGGCGTGGCTGCAGCTCCTCCTGCAGGATGGTCTCGGTATCCCGATCACGCTGATCCCAGGGTGCGAGGACGAAACCGCCCAGGGCCTGGTTGCCGGCACCGGCGATGCCCGGGCCGCCGCCAAAACCGTTCACGATAAAGATGTTATCGAGCTCCGGGATTTCGTCGAAGAAGCGGTCGGTCAACTCGGTGTTGCGTTCCAGCCAGTCCAGGCCCATGTAGGCATCGCCCTCCATGATGGAGAACGCGAAGCCCTGGTCCTCCGGCGGCTCCAGCTCGCTCTGCGAGGTGACGAACAGGAAGTAGCAGGACACCAGCACGATGGCACCGAACACCGCGATGGTGAAGCGGTCATTCAGCGCCCCATGCAGGCGCCGACGATAGCGTTGCTGGAGGGAGTCGAAGCGTGCATCCAGCCAGCCTTCGATGCGTCCGCGCTTCTCGGTGGCGCCATCGCGCAGGATCTTCGAGCACATCATCGGCGACAACGTGATCGCGACAATCCCCGAGATCACGACGGTCGCCGCCAGGGTGAACGCGAACTCGATGAAGAGCGTCCCGGTCAGCCCGCCGATGAACCCCAGCGGCAGGAACACCGCCACCAGGGTGGTCGACATCGCCACAATCGGCCAGGCGAGTTCGCGCGCCCCCTGGATCGCCGCGTCCATACGCGACATCCCCTCCTCGATATGACGGGAGATGTTCTCCAGCATGATGATGGCGTCATCCACCACGATGCCGATGGCCAGCACCATCGCCAGCAGGGTCAACAGGTTCAGCGAGAACCCCATCAGCAGCATCAGCATGAAGGTGCCGACCAGCGATAGCGGCACCGCTACGGCCGGGATAATCACGCTGCGCAACGAGCCGAGGAACAGGTAGATCACCACCAGCACGATCCCCAGCGCCAGGCCGATGGTCACCAGCACCTCGTCGATCGCACTCTGGATGTAGTCCGTGGAGTCGTAGACGATCTCGCCTTCCAGCCCCGAGGGCAGGCGCGGCAGGATGCGCTCGTCGAATACGTCGCGGACCTCGGCAATCACGTCCAGGGCGTTGGCATCCGGCGCCATCTCGATCCCGACGAAGGTGGCCGCCTCGCCATTGAAGCGCACCGAGGTGTCGTAGTTCTCCGAGCCCAGCTCCACCTCGGCCACGTCGCCCAGGCGCACCAGGTCGCCGCCGGTCTCGAACAGGATCAGCTGCTCGAACTCCTCCGGACGACTCAGATCGGTATCCGCCGTCAGGTCCAGCCCAACCATGGAACCCCGCGTCTGGCCCACGGCGGACAGCACATTGTTGCGCTCCAGGGCCTCGCGCACGTCGCGCCCGGTCACACCGAAGGCGGCCATGCGATCGGCATCCAGCCAGGCGCGCATCGCAAAGCTCTGGGCGCCCAGGATCTCGGCTCGCTGCACGCCGTTGATGGTCGCCAGTTCCGGCTGCACCTCGCGGATCAGGTAATCGGTGGTCTGGTTGTTGGACAACCGTTCGGAGTAGAACGACATGTACATTGCAGCCACGTCCTGCCCCACGGACAGATCCACCACCGAGTCCTCGGCCTCCGCCGGCAGGTCGCTGCGAATCTTGTCCACCTGGGCCGCGATCTGCGTCAGGGCCACGTTGGGATCGTAGTCCAGCTCCAGATGGGCCTCGACGATGCTGATTCCCGCGCGGCTGGTGGAGACGAGGTAATCGATCCCCTCGGCCTCGGCCACCTCGCGCTCCATCGGCGTGGTGATGAAGCCCTGCACCAGATCGGCATCCGCGCCGATATACGCGGTGCTGACGGTCACCACCGCGTTCTGCACCTCGGGGAACTGGCGCACGTTCAGGTCAAATACCGCGCGCACCCCGAACAACAGGATGAACAGACTCACCACCGTGGCGAGCACCGGCTTCTGGATGAAGATATCGGTAAAGCGCATGCCAGCGACCCCGCTCTAGCGGTTCGCCGGGCGCGGGTCGCGCTCGGCATCGGGCTGGGCATCCTCGGTGATCTCGACCGGGGAGTCGTTTTGCAGCTTGAGCAGGCCACTGGCCGCGATACGCTCACCCGGCTCCAGCCCGTCAAGGACCTGCACCAGATCACCGCGGCGCGCGCCGGTCTCGATCAGGCGTTGTTCCACCCGCAGCTGGCCTTCGTCGTCCTCCGCGATCACGAATACCGATTGCCCCCAGGGCGCAAAGCGGATCGCGGTCTGCGGCGCGACCACCGCCTCCTCGGACTCCCCGCGATCCAGCGTCACCCGGGCGAACTGCCCCGCACGCAGGCGACCCTGTTCGTTTTCCAGCAGGGCCTGCACGCGGAACATGCGCGAGGCCGCGCGGACCCGCGGCTCGATGGCCGTGACCTCGCCGGTGAACTCTTCGCCAAAGGCATCCACCTCCACACGGACGTCCTGACCCAGGGCGATCTCGCCCAGGCGGCGTTCCGGCAGGGTGAAATTCACATACAGCGGCTGCAACGCCTCCAGCACCACGATCGGATCCCCGGGCCCGACGAACTGCCCGACGCTCACCTCGCGGATACCCAGCTCGCCCGCAAACGGCGCGCGCAGGCTCTTCTGCCGGATGCGCGCCTCCTGCGCCTTCACCGAGGCCTGGGCCTGCTCGGCCTCGGCGACCCGGCGCTGAAATTCCGAATCCGAGATGTCGTTGCGCTCGATCAGGCCCCTGGCACGCTCCAGCTCGCGGCGCGCCAGGCGCTCGCCGGCCCGCAGGTTGTCGAGCTCGGCCTCGTCCAGGGTGGTATCCAGGTCCACCAGCGGATCGCCGGCCTCGACCCGCGCACCGTTCTCGAAGTGGATGGTCTTGACGATTCCCTGCGCCTCGAAGCTCAGGGTCGCGCCCTGCACGGCCTCCAGGCTACCGATCGCACGCACCTGCGGAGTCCAGGAGTCCGTCGACACCTCGGCGGCGTTGATGGTCACCACCGGCTCCGGCATATCTTCGAAGTACTCCGCAATCTCCTGATCGACGAAGGCCTTGAAGCCGAAAATACCGCCGAGCACGATGGCCACCGCCACCAGCATAAGGATGAAACGCTTCATTCAGGATCTGCCGGATCCGGCGGATTCAATGCCGCCTGCATCTTGAGTTGTAGTCGAAGTGCTAGCCGGCGGGTGGTGCGTCGCCCGCACCGATGCCCGCATCGTGCAGCGCCGCACGCACGCGCTCGGTCTCCGCGCGCACCACCGTGGGCTCGTCCGGGTCCAGACGCGGTTCCCAGCGCCAGCCGGTCATCAGGGCGTGGAAATGCCGAATCAGATGATCATAGGGGCGGTGGATGTCGTAGGCATCCAGCAGGCCCCGCGCACTGGCAAGGCTTTGCATCCCCACGTTCAGCGCCCACGGCCCCAGTCCCATCTCGTCTTCGGAGATCTCGCGCGCCGGGGGCAGATCGCTGCGTTCGCGCGCCTCGGCCACCACCGCATGCACCGCCTCGCTGATCGGCTTCCCGGCCTCCAGCAATGCCATGCGGCGCGGAACCGACACATTCGCCCAGACCACCTCGGTCACCAGGTACTGGGTCAGGCGGTAGTAGTCGGGGTTCTGCGCGGCGAAATCGATGTCGGTCAGCACGATCGCCAGCATGCGCGAGCGCGTACCCAGGGAGAGCTCGGGGATGGCCCGGAAAAGCGCCGCCCGTTGCAGCGTCGTGCGTGCCGCCACCGCCGCCAGCAGGTCCTCTTTCGACTCGAAGTGCTGGTACAGCGTACCGGTCGCGTACTCGCAGTCCGCCGCCAGCTTCGACATTTGCAGAGCCAGCAGGCCGTCCTCGCGGATGCGCTCGTGCGCCCGCTCGATGAACAGCGCCTCGCGCGTCTCGCGCTCGCGGCGTTTGCGATCCCCGGTAGTCATGGCGCTCAGCATATCGAACCCACGACGGTTTTTGAACCCGGTTCAAAACAGATTCCGAAAAAGGCCGGGGACAGCATGCCCCGGCCCCCGGTTCGCGTATTCAGCCCGTCTCGCGCAACAGCCGCACGATCGCGTCGGCGACACTCTTGCTGGACTGCGGGTTTTGCCCGGTCACCAGCTTGCCGTCCACCACCACGTGATCGGCCCAGTCGTCGGCGGTATCCACCTCGCCGCCGAGCTCCTGCAGCTTGTCCTGCAGCAGGAACGGCATCGCGGTGTCCAGCTGGACCGCCTTCTCCTCGCTGTTGGTGAAGGCCGCCACCTTGCGCCCCTTCACCGCGGAACTGCCATCCGCCAGCATCGCACCGACCAGACAGGCCGGCCCGTGACAGACGGCGCCAACCACCTTGTCGTTGTCCATGAATTCCGCGACCAGGCGCTGGACATGCGGATTGTCCGGCAGGTCGAACATGGTGCCGTGGCCGCCGGGGAAAAAGATCGCGGCATAGGCGCCGTGGTTCGTGTGCTCATTCAGCGCGATGGTGTCATCTAGGGCCTCCTGCGCGGCCACCGCCGCGGAGCCCGCATGACTGGCCTCCAGGCTTTTCGGATCCAGCGGCACGGGGCCGCCCTTCGGACTGGCCACCTTGACCTCGAATCCCGCCTTGCGGAAGCGATCATAGGGCTCGGCGAACTCGTCGAACCATACGCCCGTCGCCTGGCCTGGAGCGATCTCGCCGTGACTGGTTACTACCATCAGAATCGTCTGGCTCATCCCTTGTCTCCTTGCATCCATGTCTCCGGTGGACTCGCCGGCCGGCTACAGGTTCCTGGTGTGCAAGGCCTGGGTGAACGAGCAGCGAGTCAGACGGCGAACAACAGACGCGGAAGGATCAAGCAAACGAGAAAGCCGAAGGACCGCGCGGCCGGATCGCCGCGGGCTGGGCATCAGACGCGGTAGTAGTCGCGATACCACTCGACGAAGCGCGCAATGCCGTCGTCCACCGCGGTGGCCGGGGCATAGCCCACGTCCTCGCGCAGGGCCTCGACATCGGCATAGGTGTCCGGGACATCCCCCGGCTGCAACGGCAGGAGGTTCTTCTCGGCCTTCTTGCCCAGGCAGTCCTCGAGGACCTCGATGTAGCGCATCAGCTCCACCGGCTCGTGGTTGCCGATGTTGTACAGGCGGTAGGGGGCTGCGCTGGTGGCCGAGTCGGGCTCGGCCCCGTTCCAGTCGGGGTTGCGCGGGGCCACGTGATCCAGAGTGCGGATCACGCCCTCAACGATGTCGTCGATATAGGTGAAGTCGCGCCGGTGGTGGCCGTAGTTGAAGACGTCGATCGGCTCGCCCGCCAGGATCTTCTTGGTGAACATGAACAGCGCCATGTCCGGGCGGCCCCAGGGGCCGTAGACAGTGAAGAAGCGCAGCCCGGTCACCGGCAGGTCGTAGAGATGGCTGTAGGTATGCGCCATCAGCTCGTTGGCCTTCTTGCTGGCGGCGTACAGGCTCAGCGGGTGATCGACGTTGTCGTGCACCGAGAACGGCATGGTGGTGTTGGCGCCGTAGACCGAGCTCGAGCTGGCATAGACCAGGTGCTCAACGCCGTTATGGCGGCAGCCCTCCAGGATGTTGCCAAAACCGACCAGGTTGGTGTCGACATAGGCCGCCGGGTTCTCCAGCGAATAGCGCACGCCGGCCTGGGCCGCCAGGTTCACCACCCGCTGCGGCCGGTGTTCGCGGAACACCCGCTCCATCGCGGCGCGATCGGCGATGTCCTCGCGCACCTCGGTGAAGTTCGGGTGGTCCTGGGTGCGCGCCAGGCGCGCCTCCTTCAGCGAGACGTCGTAGTAGTCGTTCAGATTGTCGACGCCGACCACCTGGTCGCCACGCTCCAGCAGGCGCAGGCTCAGAGCGCTGCCGATGAAACCGGCCGAGCCGGTCACAAGAACTTTCATCGCGTTAGTCCTGGTCGTCCGGCAGGGTAATGTTCAGCTCGAGGACCTCGCAGTCCCCTTCGCGGTCCACGTTCATCTGCACGGCCTCGTCGTCCACCTGAACGTATTTGCGGATCACCTGCAGCAGCTCCTGCTGCATGGCCGGGAGGTAGTCGGGCCCGGAGCGCGCCGCACGCTCGCGCGCCACGATGATCTGCAGACGCTCCTTGGCAACGCTGGCGCTCTTCTGCCGCGGCTGACGGAAGTAATCGAAAATCCCCATGATCAACCCTTGAACAGGCGCCCGAAGAAGCCCTTCTTCGGCACATCGACAAAGCGCAGCGGGCGTTCCTCGCCCAGGAACCGGTCCACCGCGTCCTGGTAGGCCTGCCCGGCGTCGGATTCCTCGTCCAGCACCACCGGCTGTCCGGCGTTCGAGGCATTCAGCACCGCCTGGGATTCCGGGATCACGCCCAGGAGTTCGATCGCCAGGATCTCGCCGACGTCCTCGATGCTCAGCATCTCGCCGCGTTCGGCGCGCTCGGCAGAGTAACGCGTCAGCAGCAGCTTGCCCTCGATCGGCTCGCCCCCCTGCTCCACCTTGCGCGTCTTGCTCGCGAGGATTCCGAGGATGCGGTCGGAGTCGCGCACCGAGGAAACCTCGGGGTTGGTCACCACGATCGCCTCGTCGGCAAAGTAGGCGGCCATTAGTGCGCCGCGCTCGATCCCGGCCGGGCTGTCGCAGACGATAAAGTCAAAGTCATCGGACAACTCGTTCAGCACGCGCTCCACGCCATCCTGGCTCAGGGCGTCCTTGTCGCGGGTCTGCGAGGCGGGAAGGATGTAGAGGTTGTCCACACGCTTGTCGCGGATCAGGGCCTGTTTCAGGTTCGCATCGCCGTTGATCACGTTGACGAAGTCGTACACCACGCGCCGCTCGCAGCCCATGATCAGGTCGAGGTTGCGCAGACCGACGTCGAAATCGATCACGACGGTCTTGTGACCGCGCTGGGCCAGGCCAGTGGCAATCGCGGCCGAGGTGGTGGTCTTGCCCACCCCGCCCTTGCCGGAGGTAATCACTACGATACGTGCCATGTTGGCGGTAGCTCCTTGTCGTCTTGCACGCGCCCGGCCTTCCCGGGGCGTGCGGACGGGTTCCTGTCATTCGTGACCGGCAGGTGGCCGGTCAGATCTCCGCGATCTTGAGGCTTTCGTCGTCCAGTGTCACCAGCCGATTCTCGCCACGTTCAGCTTCCGTGATGTCTTCGGCGATCCGGTAGTGTCCGGCGATGGACAATAGCTCGGCGTCCAGGCGCCGACAAAAGATACGCGCGGTCACCAGACCGCGCACCCCGGCCAGCGCACGCCCACGTAACGGACCCAGCACATGGATATGCCCGTCCGCCAGAAGTTCGGCGCCCGGCGAGACTGCGCCGGTCACGATCAGGTCCCCTCCGCGGGCGTAGATCTGCTGCCCGGAACGCACCGGTTGATCGACGATGCGAGTCGCGCTGTGGACCGCCGCGACGGCGGCCGGCGGGCGTTCCTGCTCGGGCTCGACGGCCTTGTCCTGCACCGGGGGCTCATCTTCCAGTGGCACCTCGCCGGAGGGTGCGCCGCCACGCCCGCCCAGTTGCAGCACCGGCAGGACGTCGAACAGTTCGGCATAGCTCTGCAGGCGCTCGGCGGCGGTACCTGCCTGCAGGCCGATCAGCTTGAAGCCCTCGGCGCGCACGCGCTCGATGGTTGCCTGCAGGTCCGACTCCGGGCTCTCGGCCACTGCCTCCAGATCGAGCACGATGGGCATGTCGCGCATCAGATCCGGGGCCTGGTCGCGCCGCGCGGCCAGCACCTCGCCCAGAACCTGCGGATCGGTCTGGTACACGCGCAGCACCGAGACCAGCATCATGCGGCCTTTCAATTCAATGGCCTGGACAGAACTCGGGGACGCGCTCATCGGATCGGCTGGCTCGCTGGCGGTGACGTGCACAAAACAGGGGCGGCGTCCGGCATCTGGAGCGCCGGACAGGACGTGCGCTTTATAGCGCGGACAGGGAAAGCGCAGCAAGGGTGCGGGATCACTCCCGCCGCCGCATCAGCTGCGCGGCGGGCCCGGGATCAGCGTGTTGGTGCGGCGCACGTAGTCGGCATAACCGGGGCGGGATTCATGCAGACGACTTTCCAGCAACGTGACGCCGGACACACGCAGGATCAGCAGGATCATCAGCACCGCCGAGGGCACGGCCCACCAGCCGCCCGCAGCCAGGGCCAGCAGGCCGAACCCGACCCAGACCACAATCTCACCGAAATAGTTGGGATGACGGCTGTAGCGCCACAGGCCGCGATCCATCACCTGCCCGCGATTGCCCGGATCGGCGCGAAAACGTGCCATCTGCGCATCCGCCAGCGTCTCGAAAAAAAGCCCCACCGCCCAGAACAGCAACCCGGCGACGGCCAGCGGCCACCACACCGCCTCGGCCCGCACCACGGCCAGCATGGGCAGGCCGATCACCGCCACCAGTGCGCCCTGCAGCCAGAAGATCGTGACCAGACTGCGCGCGGCGAAGGCACCATCGCTTCGGCCCGCGCGCATGTCCGTGTAGCGCCCGTCCTCGCCGTGGCCCCAGTTGCGCCAGGTGATGAAAAGCGACAGGCGCAGCCCCCACAACAGCACCGGGATCACGATCCACAGCCCCAGCACGGGCCACCCGGCCAGCCCCCACCACACCAGCGTGACCAGGACGAAACCCAGACCCCAGTAGCGGTCCACCAGGCTCGCGTCGCGTCGCAACACGCTCGCCGCCCAGACCCCCGTCATCAGGGCCAGCGCTGCGCCGAACCCGACCAGGAACATCACCCAACCGGCCATCCGCTAGGCCTCGGGCCGGCGAAACAGGATATGCGACACGAACCACTCGTTCCCGCCGCGATAATCGAACAACTCGGCGCAGGCCATGTAGAACATGCGCCAGCGCTGGAACCACAGCGCGGCATCCTGCGCGCCGTAGGTCTGTTCGAACAATGGCATCAGCTCGTCCCGCGCGGCGTCCTGGCGCGCCAGCCAGGCGTTCAGGGTGCGCGCGTAGTGGTGGCCGTTCACTCGCCACTGGCGCACCACGCGCAGATCCTCCTGAAAATGCCGCGCCAGATCATCCGATGGCATCAACCCGTCGCGGAAGAAGTACTGCCCCATCCAGTCGTGTTCGCCCTCGCTCTCGAAGAAGTAGGCGAACTCGCGATGGGCGAAGACATGCATGAACAACTGCCCGCCCGGACGCAGCCAGGTCGCCACGCGCCGCAGCAGCTCGGGCCAGTTGCGCATGTGTTCGAACATCTCCACCGAGACCACCCGGTCGAACCCGGTCTGGTCCGGGGCAAAGGTGTTCATATCCGCGGTGACGATCGTGAGGTTCTCCAGGCCGCGCGCGTCCCGGCGGGCCTCGATCGAGGCTCTCTGAGTCGCCGAGTTGGACACCGACACGATGCGCGACTTCGGGTATTGCTCCGCCATCCAGAGCGACAGCGAACCCCAGCCGCAGCCCAGCTCCAGGACCTGCTGCCCGTTCTCGAGGCCTGCCCGTTCGCAGGTCAGCTGCAGCATGGCCGCCTCCGCCCCGCGCAGGTCATCCACGCCCTCCGGCCACCAGGCACAGGAGTATTTCAGCCACGGCCCGAGACAACGCTCGAAATACTCGGTCGGAACCTCGTAGTGCTGCTCGTTCGCCACCTCGGTGGACAACGCCACGGGCGCGGCGCGCATCGCCTCGATCAACGCATAGCGCCGCTCCATCGCCTCCTCGGCCGGGGCCCCGCTCTCGCGCAACCGCTCCGCCAGCAGCCGCCGAATGCCGGCCCGCACGAGCGTATCCGGCAACCGTCCCTGTTCCGCCCATTCAATCATCCGCTGCATCTGTCGGCCTCTGTTGCACAATATTCAGGGAGACACTGGCCCGTTCGCACTTTGGCGTTCGAACCGGCCTTGCGTGCTAGCCCCGGGACCCGCCGCGCCGGGGCTTGTAGAAAGATAGAAGGATCAACGCCAACGTGCGAATGAATCAACATCAACCTCGTTGACCCAGGGCCCGACATCCGGTTCCCCATCAAGCCAGGGAAACGTCGCGGGTGACTGACACCTTTGCTTGCCGGGGTGCTAGATTGGCAACCTTGATCTCAGCTACTGAACCGACATGGCGCAACCCCAACGGATCCCGGCCCGCACCCTCCACCGTATCTGGACACCTTTTTTCAAGGCGGTCCAGGAGCGGCACGACGCCTTTCTGAATGACCTCGACGACCGCCTGATGGAGGCGTCCGAACGGGCCATCGATTCGCAGCGGGCGGCGCAGAACTTCGCCCTGTCGCGACAGGTTCGACTGGGGAGTGCAACGATCCGGCAGCACTTCCGCGAGCGCCTGTATGCAGCCTTGATCTCCGGGGACGAAACCGAGGGAGCTGGCGACCTTGCCGGTGCCGGCCTGGAACTGTCCCTGATGGATGACGCCGACACCGAGCGCGAAGTCGCCTTGCGCAAGCTCGTCAACAGCGCGCGCTCCAGCCTGTCCGAGGAGATCGACGCGCTGGAGACCGTCACCCGTGACTATGAACTGGCCACGCCGCCCGAAGCCGCGCCCTGGCACCCCCACGCACTGGGCGAGGCGTTCCTCGAGGCGGTCGAGGCCGTCCCGCTGCCCGCCGACGAATGCCTGTTGCTCCTGCACTGGTTCGATCGTGACATGCTCCGGGAAATGCAGCCCGAAATGCAGGCGCTGCTCCAGGGCTTCCGCGAGGCTGGCTTCACGGTTCCAGAAGTGCGCCAGCCAGCACACAACAGGCCCGCAACCCGCAGCGACGCCACCCCGGGACAAACAGCCCCCACCAACGCCCCGCCGGGGGCTGATTCGCCCGGGACCGGCGCCCCTTCGGGCCACTGGGGCCAGTTCGGGTATCAGGTTCCGGCCGCCGGCCAGGTAACGACTGCAACCGGACAGGTGCCCGCCGGCAGCCCGGTCGAGGCCATCACGACCGTGTTGAACACATCCCCGGCCAGCACGCTGGAACCGTTCATCATGGATCTGCTGCAGGGCCTGTTCGACCTGATCCTGAAGCGGGACGACCTCAACCCGGCCCTGCGCGAACCGCTGTCCGACCTGCAGCTACCACTGGTGCGTATCGCGATGCGTGAGACCCACTTCTTTCGCGATCGCACACACCCGGCGCGCCAGATGACCGGCCTGCTACTGAACATCGCGTTGCGCATCGACCCCGACCTGCCCCTGGACGAGGCCCGACAACTGCCGCTCACCCGCCTGGTCTTCGAGAACGTGGAGCGCGTGCGCAACGGTGGCCTCAGCGACAGCGCAGCCTTTGACGAGGCCCTGGATCGACTGCGCAACGAACTCGCGACGGCCGAGGACCAGATCGCCCACCAGGCCGCGAGCGAGCAGGCCGAGGCACAGCAGGAAGAGCGCACGCTGGAGATCAGTTACAGCGTCGAATCCACGGTGGAGCGCACCGTGATCTCCATGGGCCAGGACATCCCCGACGAGGCGCGCGAACAACTGATGGATGCCTGGGTACCCCTGATGACGGCCCAGAAGACCGCTGACGCCGAGGCTTCGGCAGCCGGCGATACGCCCCCGGACCCGGCGAACCCGGACAACGATGGCATGGCTCTACTGCACGAACTGCTGGCGCTGATGCAGAAGGAGCCGGACTTCCAGTCCTCCGCCCCGCTCCTGGCCCGCATCCGCGCCTTCCTCGATCGCGCCCCGCTGTCGAAGGAGGAGCGCGCCCGCATCAAGCAGGACCTGGTCAGCGCTCACCTGGTGGCCGCCGGGAAACGCCGCACTGCCACCGCCGATCGCCCGTCACCAGCCGAACAGGCGCCGACTGGGCCAACCGGCGAGTCTGGCACCAGCGAAGAACGGTCCGAGCCGGCGCGCAAGCGAGCCAGCGCCCGCCCGGGTTCCATCTTCGGCAGTTCACCGCGCCATGTGGATGACGATCCGTCCCTGATGCGCGACCATGACGACGAGCATGTCGAGCATGCCGACAACCTGATCTCCGGCACCTGGATCCAGTTCACCTCCCCCGCCGGCACCCGGGTCACGCGCATGAAGCTGGTCTGGCGCGGCAGTCACGCCGGACGCCTGCTGTTCACCGATGCCGCCGGGCGCGCCAAGCGCCAGCACAGCATTCAGGGTCTCGCCCACGAATTCCGCAGCGGTCGCGCGCAGATCATTCCGGAAGAATCGCTGTTCGATCACCTGATGGACCAGCGCCTCGGCCAGACCGCCTGAGTCCAACCCTGGCCCGGTTCGGCACGCGACCTGCCACCCCAGCCGGACCTTTTCCGCCGCGACGCGGTCCATCTCTCGAACCCCTTTGGGATGCATCGATGACACGCACACTGGCGGCCCTGTTCGCGGGCCTGGTACTGGGGATCCTGATGACCGGATGCAGCAGCCCGCAGAAGATGCCGACCGTGGACCACGTCGACCTCGATCGCTACATGGGCGACTGGTACGTGATCGCGAATATCCCCACCTTCCTCGAGCGCGATGCCTACAACGCGCTGGAGCAGTACGCGCTGAACGACGACGGCACCATCGCCACCACCTTCTCGTTCAACAAGGGCGGCTTTGACGGGCCGCGCCGCGAGTACAACCCCACGGGCTTCGTGCAGAGCGAGGACAACGCCGAATGGGGCATGCGCTTCCTGTGGCCGTTCAAGGCCGAGTTCCTGATCATCTATCTCGACGAGGCGTACAGCCAGACGGTCATCGGCCGCAGCAAACGCGACTACGTCTGGATCATGGCGCGCGAGCCGGAGATGCCCGAGGACGACTACCAGGCCATCCTCGCCTACCTGGACGAGCTCGGCTACGACACCGACGAGATCCAGCGCGTACCCCAGCGCTGGGACGACTGACGCCCCCGTGCTACGGCGGGTCTATTCCCTGACGCGCCCGTAGCCGCCGCCGCCCGGGGTCCGGATCTCTACTGCATCCCCCGGCGCCACCGACTGGCGATCACAGCCTGCCATCGACTCGCGCGTACCATCCGCGCGCAGAATGGCATCCTCGCCAGGCGCCCCCGGCTCGCCACCCTCCAGCCCGAACGGGGGCACGCGACGCCGATTGGCCAGCAGCACCACCTCCATCGCCGCATCAAAACCCAACCGCCGGATCACGCCGTCACCCCCCCGGCGCTGCCCCCGGCCGCCGGAGCCCCGGCGATAGCCGAACTGCTCCACCCGAACCGGGAAACGACTCTCCAGCACCTCCGGGTCGGTCAGGCGCGAATTGGTCATGTGCGTCTGTACGGCGCTGGCCCCGTCATAGCCGGGTCCGGCCCCGGCGCCGCCGGCGATGGTCTCGTAGTACTGCCGCTCGGCATCGCCGAAGGTCAGATTGTTCATCGTGCCCTGGGCCGCGGCCTGCACCCCGAGGGCGCCGAACAGCGCGTCGGTCACCACCTGCGAGGTCTCGACGTTGCCCGCCACCACTGCAGCGGGTGGGGCCGGGTTCAGCAGGCACCCCCCCGGGATCGCCAGGTCCACCGGCGCCAGGCAGCCATCGTTCAGGGGAATCTCGTCCTCCAGCAGCGTGCGCAGCACGTACAGCACCGCCGCACGGACGATGGAGCCCGGGGCGTTGAAGTTATCCTCGCGGGCCGGCGAGGTCCCCGCGAAATCGATCCGCAGGCGGCGCGCTCCCGGATCGGGGGCCACGGCCACCCGGATCTCGGCCCCGTTGTCCAGCGCATAGGTGAACGTGCCACCTTCCAGGCCCGCGATCAGCCGTTGTACCGCCTCGGTGGCGTTGTCCTGCACATGCCGCATGTAGGCCGCCACCTTGGCCACGCCATATTCGTCCAGCAGCCGGCCCAGCTCTTCGAGCCCCTTGCGGTTGGCCGCCACCTGGGCCTCCAGATCGGCCAGATTCTGCTCCGGGTTGCGTGCCGGCCACTCGCCCGAACCCAGTAGCGCCCGCATCGCCGGAGACGAGAAACGCCCATCGCGCACAAGAAGGGTCGGCGGGATCAGCACGCCCTCTTCTTCCAGCCGACGGGAGAAGGCCGGCATCGAGCCCGGCGTGATGCCGCCAACATCAGCATGGTGGCCGCGCGAGGCCACGAAAAACGCCGGTTGCGCGATCCCGGCCTGCGGATCCTCCGTCACTGCATCCCCGGGGCCCACGAAGACCGGTGTGACCACGGTGATGTCCGGCAGATGGGTGCCGCCGTTGTAGGGATCGTTCAGCACCCAGGCGTCTCCGGGACGCAGATCTCCATCCGCCGCCGCGACCACCGCGCGCACGCTGGCGCCCATCGAGCCCAGATGCACCGGCATGTGGGGAGCATTGGCGACCAGGTTCCCGCTGGCATCGAACAGCGCACAGGAGAAATCCAGGCGCTCCTTGATGTTCACCGAATGGGCGGTATTGCGCAGTGTGAACCCCATCTGGTCGGCGATTGCCATGAAGCGATTGTTGAAGACTTCTAGCAGGATGGGGTCGCGCGGGATCGCGTCCACATCGGTGGTTTCGGCTGCCCCCCGCCGACCGCCGCCCACCTCGCGCTCCAGGCACAGCGTGCCCTCGTGCTCGATCCGACCCCGCCAGCCCGGCTCCAGCACCAGCGTCGCGGTGGCCTCGATTACCAGTGCCGGCCCTGCCAGTGTCATCCCGGGGCCCAGGGCCTCGCGCCGGTACAGGGGTACGTCGCGCATCTCGCCCGCCACGACCATCGCGACCGTATCCGCCTCCGGTGCAGGACGCTCGACCATCGTTTCCGGTACCCGATCCGGCGGCAACTCGGTACCGGTCGCGATGGCCTCGGCCGCCGCGACCGCCACCACCAGCTCGCGATCCGGCGGGGCGAAGCCGTAGCGCCCGCGATAGACTGCAGCGAAGGCCTCCATCAGAGCATCGAAGGATCCGGCCGGAACCTCCAGCGCGGTATCGGAACCGGCCAGCCGCAGATGCAGCCGGCGCTCGATGCGCATGGCCCCGCGCTCTACCCCTTGTTCCGCCAGGGCCTCAGCGGCGGCCTCGGCCTGATCCTCCAGAGCAGCGTCGATCGCCACGGCATGTTCGTCGTCCAGTGGCCATTCCAGGCTCCGCTCGCGCAGGGCCCGCAGCTCGCCCAGCCCCATCCCGTAGGCGGACAGTACGCCTCCCAGCGGATGGAACAGGATGTGGCGCATGCCCAGCTGTTCCGCGACCCGGCAGGCATGCTGCCCACCCGCCCCACCAAAGCAGACCAGGGCATAGCGCGAGACGTCATGGCCCCGCTGCACCGAGATGGTCTTGATTGCCTGGGCCATGTGCTCAACTGCGATCTGCAGCAGCCCCTCGGCCAACGCCTCCGGTGTCACCTCCTCGGCCGTCATCGACATGACCTGAACCGCCAGCTCATCGAACTGCTGCCGGACCGGCTCCGGGTCCAGCGGACGGTCGCGCTCGGGGCCGAACACGGCCGGGAAATACTCCGGTCGCAAGCGCCCCAGCAGCACATTGCAATCGGTCACCGTCAACGGCCCACCCTGGCCGTAACAGGCCGGGCCGGGCTGCGCGCCGGCGGACTCCGGCCCGACCCGCAAGCGGATCCCGTCGAAGCGGCAGACCGACCCACCGCCAGCGGCCACGGTATGGATATCCAGCATCGGCACGCGCAGACGCGCACCCGCCACCTCGCTCTCCTGGCGGCGTTCCAGCTCCCCGGCCAGGTGTGCGACATCGGTGGAGGTCCCGCCCATGTCGAACGTGATCAGGCGCTCGAAGCCGAGTGGCGCGGCGGTCTTCAGCGCGCCGACGATGCCGCCGGCCGGCCCGGACAGGATCGCGTCGCGGCCGCGAAAGTGTGCCGCGTCCACCAGCCCGCCATGCGACTGCATGAAGCGCAGCGGCACATCCCCCAGTTCGCCGGCCACCTGATCGACATAGCGGCGCAGCACGGGCGACAGGTAGGCATCCACCACCGTGGTCTCGCCACGCGGCACCAGCTTGATCAGCGGGCTGGTCGCGTGGCTGGTCGCCACCTCGGCAAAGCCCATCTCCCGCGCAAGCGCCGCGATGGCCTGCTCATGCGCCGGATAGCGATAGCCGTGGATGCAGACGATCGCCACCGAACGAATGCCGTCATCCAGCGCCGCCTGCAGGCGCGGGCGCAGCTCGTCAAGATCCACCGGCTGGAGGACCACCCCGGCCGCATTCACCCGCTCGCGCACCGCAGCCACTTGCGTATAGATCGGCTGTGGCAGGCGGATGATGCGCGCAAACAGGTCGGGCCGCGCCTGGTGCCCGATCGCCAGTGCGTCCTCCAACCCTGCGGTGACGACCAGGAGGGTCGGCTCGCCCTTGCGCTCCAGTAGCGCGTTGGTCGCCACCGTGGTGCCCATGCGCACCTCGTGGATCAACCCAGGCGGAATCGCGGCGTCGGCGGCCAGATCGAGGAGATCGCGGATACCCTGTACCGCGGCATCGGCATACGCCTGCGGGTTGTCCGACAGCAGCTTGCGAGTATGCAACCGTCCTTCCGGGGCGCGCGCGACCAGGTCGGTGAAGGTGCCGCCGCGATCCACCCAGAACTGCCATTGGTTGTCGGTTCCGGCTTGAGTCATGTCTGCCGCTCTGGTTTGATCACGTGAACTCGGGCGCCGCGCGCCAGTCGCAAGCGCGTCACCTAAAAGGAAATGCTCCCGCATGGATCCCGTCACCCAAGCCAGCCTGGGCGCCGTTGTCGGCGGCCTGACCCTCGGATCACGCCTGGGCCGCAAGGCCATCCTGCTGGGCGCCGCCGTGGCCATCGTCCCGGACCTGGACGTGCTTATAGCCTACGGGGACGACGTCTCCGATTTCATCTATCACCGCGGCTTCAGCCACTCCCTGCTTGTCCATCTGCTGGTCGCGACGGGCGTAGCGGGCCTGCTCGCACGCATTCCGGCCACCCGCGATATCGGCTTCGGACGCTGGTGGTGGTTCCTGTTCCTGGTGCTGTCCACGCATGTGCTGCTGGATGCGCTCACCACCTACGGCACCCAGCTACTTTGGCCATTCGCCGGGCCGGTCGGAACAGCCTCGATCTTCGTGATCGACCCGCTCTACACCCTGCCCCTGCTGGTCGCCGCGATCGGCGCGTTGTTCTACCGCTTCGCACCGCGGCTACTGGTGGCCGGGCTGGTCCTGTCCACCGCCTATGCCGGGTCCGGACTGGCGCTGAAGGCCTGGATCGACCACCGCATCCAGCCCACCCTCATCGCGATGGACCTGCAGGACCAGCCGCGCATGGTGCAGCCTACCCCGTTCAACCTCCTGCTGTGGCGCATCACCGTCGTGGATAATGAACGCTTTCTGGAGGCATGGGTGGGCATCTTCGACCAGCCGATCCGTCCCGACTTCGAGGCCTTCGAGCGCGGCGCGCACCTGCAGGACGAGGCCCTGGCCCTGGAGGACGGCCAGCGTCTGCAATGGTTCGCCGGCGACTTCCTGCGCTTCCACCGGGTCGAGCACACCGACGCCCCCGACCGGCTGGTCGTCACCGACCTGCGCCTCGGCGCACCTGGCTTCTTCCCCTTCGGCTTCGAGATCGCCGAGGAACGCGACGGCAACTGGCAACCCATCACCAGCCGCCAAGTCCGCGAGACCGGCCCGCGTGAAGACGCGATCCGTGCCATCGCCACGCGCATCATTGATCCGGAGGGTGCGCCCTGCCTCATGGACCTGGCCGAACCCGATTACGCCATCACCCGGCCGCCGCCGCGCTGCCGCCTGCAGATGCCGTGATCGGATCCGACGAGCCTGAACCGGGACCCGCGGCCGCCTGCGAACTGTGTGGCCGCAAGATGGACGCGCTGACCCGCCACCACCTGATCCCGCGCAAGCAGCACCGGCGCAAGCGCATCCGCCGACGATTCAGCCGCGCCGAGCGCGAGGCCCGCATCCTGTGGGTCTGCCGCCCCTGCCATGACCACATCCATAAACACTTCGACGAACAAACCCTGGCGGAACGCCTGAACACCCGCGAGGCGCTCCTCGCCGAACCGGTCGTCCACGACTTCGTCACCTGGATCGCCCGCCACCCACCCGGCTTCAAGCCCCGCGGCTAGACCCCGGGGGACACAGGACGGCCACTTCCCAAGCCCCGACCTCTTTTGCCTGCGCCGGCGGTGTCGGCGGCTGGTCCCGGTTCGTCCTCCGGTGTTTACGTGCCTCCGTCCGGCCGCCTGCCGAGCGCTGACTCGCCAGTGCGCCGCGAGGTACTTTCTTGCTTGCCCAAGAAAGTACCCAAAGAAGGGCACCCGGATTCCGCCCGGGAACCTTGCTCCAGGGCTCTCGGGCCGGCGGCGCTGAACTCGCTGCGCCTGCGGCTCCGCTCAGACATCCAGCGCCTTCTCCCGGCCCGAGAACCCTTCCGCAAGGGGCTCCATACGGGAGGGGAAGGTCAAAACAGCAGGTATTTCGGCCCCGTGGCACAACAACAGGCACAGCCGCTCGAAGGCCCCCGGCGCCCGCTCGGCGGGCGCGGCACGCCATGGCCGCAGGCCGAGCGTGCCGAAGATGTCCGAAAGCCTAGCCATCATCCACTGGCAACAACGTCGGGACAGCCGTTGTCTTGACCTTCCTCCCCGTTGTCGTCGCGCCGAGTGGAGAGGCTTTTCGCGGGAGAAAAGGCGCTGGATGTCTGAGCGGAGCGCAGCGCAGCGAGTTCAGCGCCGCCCGCGAAAAGCCTCGGAGCGAGGGAAACCCCGGCCCGCGCAGCGGGCCGGGGTCGCGGCAGTCGGGCGTGTTTCTTGGGTACTTCTTTGCACGAGCAAAGAAGTACCTCGCGGTGCGCTCGCGAGAGAGCGCCTGGCAGGCGGCGGACCGAAGCCACCGTAAACACCGGATGCCGAACCAGGACCAGCCACTAGCCGGCAAGCAGGATCCCCGAGGCCAAAAATGCAAAAGGGGCCAACCTGGCCCCTTTGCTTGAATCTGGCGGAGAGGGAGGGATTACGGCGACGTGGTCGCCGCCCTCAGGGCCGCCTCCGCGCTGCTTCGGCGTTCCGGTGTCGCTTCGCGCCACCGGTCGAACCATCATCTCGATCGATCGAGGGTTCGAATCCCGATACGCCAGGGGCTGGAAATACAAAAGGGGCCAACCTGGCCCCTTTGCTTGAATCTGGCGGAGAGGGAGGGATTCGAACCCTCGATACGGGGTTACCGTATACACACTTTCCAGGCGTGCGCCTTCGACCGCTCGGCCACCTCTCCGTTTTCCGCAACCGCTGGACGGTCACGAAGCGCGGAATCCTAAACCAGGCGCGGCAGCGGCGCAATGGAGGGGACGAAAAACAGCAGCTTGCGGGATCAGGAACCGCCCTTGCCCGGAAGTCCTGGAAAGGCGTGCACATTGCCCCCGGCAGTTCCCGCATCGTGAATGCGCGGGGTACCCACTGCCGTGACCTCGTCGATCCGGATCAACGCGTGCATTGGCACATGGAAGCGCTCCACACCCTCGAACTCGGTGCGCAAGCGCTCCTCCGAGGGGTCCACCACCACCTGTGTGCGCTCGCCGAACAGCAGGCCCTCGATGGTGACGAAACCGTAAAGCTCGTCCTGGTAAACGTCACGGGCGTACAGCTCGTACGTTTTTCCGTTGTTCAGGAAATTGATTCGGTACCGCAGATTCTTGTCCATGGGCTCCATCATGGGGGAGCAACCGCAGATTGCAACGGGTTGGCGTTGGTCCGGAGCGCCAGAGTCGGTATGATTCCGGGCGTTATCCGCATGGGTCCCGGCACGCCAACGATGAATTCCTCCCAGGAGCTGCTCGATCATTTGAGCCGCAACAGCTCGCCGTACCAGGATCCGCTCACGCGGATTCGCTGGGATGCGCTGTCTTCGGAGGACTACTGGATCCCGGAAGAGGCCATCTCGCTGTTCGGCACGCCGGAATATTCCGCGCTGTCGGGCGAGCAGAAACGGCGCCTCTCGCAATACGAATTTCTCTATTTCATCAGTGGCGCGCTATGGCTGGAAGGTCTGTTCATGGAACGCATCTCGCGCATCTCCATGCACTCGACCGGCCGCCTGGACCGGCTGAACTACCGCCTGCACGAGCTGCGTGAAGAGGCCGGTCACAGCCTGATGTTCATCGAGTTCATGCGCCGCAGCGGGCTGGAGCTGCCGGAACGACGCTTTCCGAAACCCAAGCTCGCCACCCTGGTCGGCCGCTTTGCCCCCTTCGAGTCCTCGATCTTCTGGATCGCGGTGATGATCGGCGAGGAGGTCCCGGACCGGATGAACCGCCTGATCCACCAGCGCCGCGACCAGATCAGCCCCACGGTGCATGACGTCGTCTCCACCCACATGATCGACGAAGCGCGCCACATGGCACATGCCCGCGACACGCTGGAAAGCTACCTGGATACCCTGCCGACCTGGCAGAAGGCGGCCTACCGCCCGCTGATGCGTCGGGTGTTCCGCCAGTTCGTGCACGCCTTCTACTACCCCACGGCGGATATCTACCAGCTCGCGGGCCTGCCCGCGGGCCCGAACTACCGCCGTCTAGCGCACGATAACCCCCGTCGGGCCGCCTTCATCGATACCTGTGTCGACCCCGCACTGCAGGTCCTCCGCGCCCAGGGTCTGGTCCTGAACTGGCGATAGGGTCACCACCTCCCTGCGCCGGTCATCGCCCAGCACTGCCTGCACGGCCGATTGGGTATCATCGGTTCATGTTCCCGCACCTTCGCCTTCGCCCACCGAGCTCGACCTGGCGCCAGATCGAGCTCGGCGTGTTCATCGTGTTGCTGGTGATGATCGGCCTGCGGGTCTGGTTCCAGCCGCCCTCGGCCCTCCAGCAATTGACCTTCCGCGAGGAACTGCAGGTAGTGCTGGTCGAAGCGCCCTTGGGGCGCTCGGAGCTGGCGGCCACTAGTGGCCACGACCAACTGGAACTGGCCCTGCTGCATGGCTTCGCGAAGGAACTGGGCACGCGCATTCGCGTAACCCGCGTGGAGACCGCCGCCGAGGCCCACCGCCGCCTGCGCGAACACCGGGCGGACTTGGCCGCCGGGCTGCTGGTGGACCCCGATGAACCGACGATCGAACGCGGTCCGGAGATCCTCGCCATCCAGCAGGTTCTCGCCTTCTGGCGCGGCAACGAATCCACCGCTGCACTGCCCGCCCTCGCCAGCCTGCCCGCCGGAACCCGACTCGGACTCACCGCACAGTCGCCGCTGCCGGAACGCCTGCGGGCCCATCTGGCCCACGCCGACGCGGCGAGGCAACAGGTATCGGTCCGGGCAGGGGATCCGGAGTCCGAGACCCCGAATCCGGGCCTGTTCGAGACCCTCGGGTACGAGCCGCGAGACCCGCCGGTCGAGCTGGTACCCATCGGGACCGCCGAAGCACAACGCCAGGCATTGGCCGCGGGCCAAATCGACTATGCACTGATGAGCTCCCTGGAGTTCGGCCGGCTGCAACGCTTACATCCCGATCTGCGTACCGCCTATGAGTTCGAGCGCGGGGTGGCCGTCACCTGGCTGTTCCCGGCCGGCTTCGACCGCAGCCTGATCGACGCGGCGGAGGCCTACATTGACCGCCTGCGAGAGAACCGCGACCTGGAACTGATGATCGACCGCTACCTGGGCCATCTGGAGACCCACGACCTGGTGGACGCCCTGACCTTCGCCCGGCGCGTGGATAGCCAGCTGGATCGCTTTCGCGGCCTGTTCGAACGCGCCGGCGCAGAATACGGCCTGGACTGGCGCTTCATCGCCGCCGTGGCCTACCAGGAGTCTCACTGGAACGCGGAGGCCATCTCCCCCACCGGGGTGCGCGGACTGATGATGCTGACCCAGAACACCGCATCCGGCCTCGGCGTCGAGGACCGCACCGATCCGGCATCCAGCGTGGACGGTGGCACCCGCTACCTGCTGGACCTGCGTGAGCGCCTACCGGAACGCATCCCGGAACCGGACCGCACCTGGATGACGCTGGCGGCCTACAACGTCGGTCTGGGACACCTGCATGACGCCCGGCGTCTGGCCGACGCCAACGGCGACGATCCGGATCGCTGGCTGGACGTAATGCAGTGGCTGCCACGGCTGGCGGAACGCGAATGGCACGAGCAAACCCGCTACGGCTACGCCCGCGGCTGGGAGCCGGTCCTCTACGTGCAGAACATTCGCAGCTATTACGACAAGTTGATCCAGCGCTTCCCCGCAAGCAGCGATCAGATCCCCAACGCACCGCAAATCTACCGTCGCGTCCCCCTGTCGCTCTGAAGCGTGGCGGGCGCGGTCAGCGCGCGCCCTCGTCTTCCCTGGACGACGCTGATGAGTCGCGTTGATCCCCGCAGATTTTTCGAAACAAGGCGCACCGTACGGGCCTTGGCGGCCTGCGATCCGCTGCCCATCCATGAGCCCCGAGGCAGGATCGGGAACATGGGGCACCCAAACGCACGTGTACATAGATCAATGTTTCCCTAGAATCCGTACCCCACACCCTTACCCCCGGACCCAGGCCCATGAATGCTTCCACCCGCGCCTCCCTGCGCGCAGCCATCGGACCAGGCCTGCTGATGGCCGGAGCGGCAGTGGGCGTCTCGCATCTGGTCCAGGCCACCCGGGGCGGGGCCGAATACGGGCTGCTGCTGATCCCGATCGTGCTGCTGGCCTGCCTGTTCAAGTATCCATTCCTGGAGTTCGGCCCGCGCTACGCGGCCGCCACTGGACATCACCTGCTGACCGGCTACCACCGGCTCGGCAACTGGGCACTCGGGCTCTACATCGCGGTGACCGTGGGTACCCTGTTTACCATCCAGGCAGTGGTCACGCTGACCACCGCCGGGCTGGTCACACTGGTCTTTGACCTGGATCTGTCGGTCACCCTGGTCTCGGCCCTGGTGCTGGCCGCATGCATTACGTTCCTG
This sequence comes from Thioalkalivibrio sp. AKL9, assembly GCF_000377825.1. Taxonomy (NCBI): domain Bacteria; kingdom Pseudomonadati; phylum Pseudomonadota; class Gammaproteobacteria; order Chromatiales; family Ectothiorhodospiraceae; genus Thioalkalivibrio; species Thioalkalivibrio sp. AKL9. Next base: position 111,935 of record NZ_KB905106.1, read on the forward strand.
ATGATCGGCGCCTACCGCGGGCTCGACCTGGGCATGAAGATCATCATGGCGGCGCTCAGCGTCTCCACCGTGGCCGCCGTGGCACTCGCCTTCCGCGAGGCTCCGGACCTGGTCACCCTGTCCGGCGCGCAAGAGTGGTCGAGCCTCTGGACCCTGGCCGGCTTCGCGTTCGTGCTGGCCCTTCTGGGATGGATGCCGATCCCGCTCGATGTGGCCGCCTGGCATTCGATCTGGACCCAGGAGCGCGCCCGCCAGACGGGCCACGCCCCGACGGTACGCGAGGCGATCTTCGACTTCCGCCTGGGCTACCTGGGCGCGGTGGTGATTGCCCTCGCGTTCATGCTGCTGGGCGCGGTGCTGATGTATGGCAGCGGGAGCGGCTTTGCCCCGGGGGCGGCCGCCTTCTCCGCTCAGCTGGTAGACCTGTATGCCCATAGTCTGGGCGAATGGAGCCGCACCCTGATCGCCGTGGCCGCCCTGACCACAATGTTCTCGACCACCCTGGCCGTCACCGATGCCTACCCCCGTGTGATCGTGGCGATCATCCGCACCCTGCGCGAGGACGGCCACGCACCACAGACCATGGATCCCTCGCGCAAAGGCGAACGAGGCCTGGACTGGTGGGGCTACCGGATCGCGCTGCTGGTGGTCGCCAGCGGCGCCGTGCTGCTGATTTCGCAGGCCGGGGAACACTTCACCCGCCTGGTCGATTTCGCCACGCTGCTGTCGTTCCTGTCCGCCCCAGTACTGGCCTGGATCACCTTCAAGGTGGTGATGTCACCGGACATGCCGGAGCAACACCGACCAGGGCGCGGCATGCGCGCCCTGTCCTGGGCCGGGATCGTATTCGGCCTGGTGTTCTCGGTGCTCTACATCCTCTGGCGCCTGTTCGGCTAACCCGCGACGCGAAGAACCGCCTTTAACGCCCTTGATCGTCACGGGCGTGAAGGCAAAAACGCGCCAGGATGGCCACATCGTGATCGGCCTGCCCGGCCTCCAACGCCTCGTCCACCGCGCGTCGCACCGGCTTGAGTCCGTCAAGGCTCAGCCCCACCTCCTCGCCCAGCCCGGCCACAATGCCCAGATCCTTGTGGTAGAGCCCGGTCTGGAAACCGGGCTCGAAGTCGCCATCCAGTAGCCGCTGGCCGTGTACCTCCAGGATGCTCGAACCGGCAAAGCCTCCCATTAACGCCTCGCGCATGCGTGCCGGGTCCACCCCGGTCTGTTCGGCCAACGCAAACGCCTCCCCGATCGCGACCAGGGTCTCGCCCACCACCAGCTGGTTGCAGGCCTTGGCGATCTGCCCCGCACCGCTGTCGCCCACGTGAGTCAGGGTGGAGCCCACCACCTCGAAGATCGGTCGCAGCCTCTCGACAACATCGACCGGCCCGCCCACCATCAGGCTCAGGGTCCCGGCCCGCGCGCCCGGCTCCCCGCCCGAAACCGGGGCATCCACGAAGGTCACCTCGCGTTCGGCGGCCGCGCGGGCGATGGCGCGGGTACGCATCGGGTCGATGGTGCTGTGATCAATCACGACCAGTCCGGGACGGGCATGCTCCAGGACCCCATCCGGCCCCAGCATCAGCGCCTCGACATCCGGCGTATCGGAGACATTCAGCACCAGCACCCGCACGCCGCGAACCAGCTCCGGGAGGCTCGTGCATGGCTGCGCCCCATCCTGCGCGAGTGCTTCCGCCGTCTCCGGCCGGCGCGCCCAGACCTGGACGTCGGCCCCGGCGGCGAGGAGGTTGCGATTCATGGGTGCCCCCATGATGCCGAGGCCAATGGCCCCGATCGGCTGCAGTTCGGGCGGGATCTGGGATGCGGACATACGGCACTCCGAAAACGGTACCCACGCACTGTAACAACCCCGCTGGAAAAGCGGCACATGGAGGGTGAACCGGATCATGCAACGCGAACACCTGCACGGCTCCCTGCTCGCCTTCACCGGCGTGATGGCGCTCAGCTTCGACGGACTGCTGGTGCGCCTGGCCGACACCCAGGGCATGGATATCGTCTTCTGGCGCGGGTTGCTGATGGCCCTCGCCCTGACCCTGCTGCTGCGGATCCTCGACGGGCGCTGGGCCTGGACCCACCTGCGACTGGGCGGGCGCGATGCCGGCTGGGTCGCGGCCGGGTTCGCGGCGACCACCATCCTGTTCGTGCTCGCCATCCTGCACACCACGGTCGCCAACGTGGTGGTCATCCTGGCGGCCTCGCCGCTGTTCGCGGCCGTGTTCTCCGGACTGCTACTGCGCGAATGGGTGCCGCTGCGGACCTGGATCGCCATGCTGATCGCTATCGGCGGGATCGGCGGGGTGTTGGCCGGCTCGCTGGAGGCCGGGGGCTGGCTGGGCGACGCCCTGGCGCTGCTGGCGGCCCTGGTGGTCGGCATCAACCTGACCCTGCTGCGCCGCTCGCCCCGGGTGGACCGTCTGGCCGTGATCGCGGCGGGCGGGATGCTGGCCGCGCTGATCGCATGGCCGCTGGCGACGCCACTCGCGGTCGGGCTCGACAGCCTCGCGGTCCTGGCGATCATGGGCCTCCTCCAGCTCCCCCTGGCGCTGACCCTGATCGCCCTGTCGACCCGCTTTCTGCCGGCCGGCGAGGTGGCCCTGTTCCTGGTGCTGGAGGCGGTGTTCGGCACGCTCTGGGTCTGGCTGTTCCTGGCCGAGGCCCCCGGCACCCTCACGCTACTGGCCGGCGGCTTGGTCCTGCTCACCCTGGCCGTGCATGCAACCTGGGGCATGCACCAAAAAAGCTCACGCTAATATTCTAATTTTCGAATTTATATCAAATGCTTATCTTGTATTTTATCGGAATAATCGCCAACGGTTCCCGTCTTACCCAATAACCGGACACCAGAGGCATGGACGCCGCCTGGATCCGGTCTCTGATTGCAACGCGGCATACGCCCCGGGCGTATCGAAAACAAAACACGGGAACAAACGCAGGAGCCCGATCATGAAAAAACGCTTCATCCTTCCGCTGGCCATGGCGGCCGCCGTATTCGCCCTGCCGGGTGCCGCCCTCGCCGACAACGGCTACTCCGAACAGAAAGTCGTCTATCACGTGAACCACGACAACGAACAGCGGCAGATCGGCGCGATGCGGAACATCCAGAACCACATCAACGCCGTGGGCGCCGACCGCATGAGCATCAAGGTCGTGATGCACGGCAACGGGCTCAGCCTGCTGCAGCACGCCAAATCGAACGAGGACCTGAAGGCCTTCGTCGATCAGCTGAAGATGCAGGACGTGGACTTCCAGGTGTGCAACAACACCGTCGTTGGCCGGAACATCGATGTCGCAAACGATCTCTACGACGCCTCCGAGGACGACATCATCCCGAGCGGCGTGGCCCACCTGTCGCACCTGCAGCAGCAGGGCTACACCTACGTGCGTCCGTAATACCCCTGCGGCAAGCACCGCGGCGACCGCCATCTCCCGGTCGTCGCTTCGGGCCCGGGTCTTCCCGGGCCCTTTTCTTTGTGCAACTAGACTCCACTCGCAAACCCGCCCCACACGACACATGACCCTTTTTGTGGCGCTGCAGACGGGAATAGGCGCATGGCTGATGCGTCTTATTCATACCTGTCGATCGCCTTCACCGCGAAGTCCCCGATCGCAGCGCGCCAACCCCGGCGCAAGGCCCCGTGGCGCACCTCAAACCCGCCCGGGTTCGTTGTTGTTTCAGGAGGAACCTGTGCAATGAACGCAATGAAACTGCTCCTTCCCGCCCTGCTCGCCATGGTGCTCGGCGTCCCCGGCCTGGCGGCCGCGAGCGACTTCGACTATGGCACGCACAAAGTGATCTACCACGTGAACTACGACGACGAGCGGCGCTACATGGCCGCGATGGGCAACATCCAGAACCATATCAACGCCGTGGGCGCCGACAACATGGAGATCAAGGTGGTGATGCACGGGGACGGCCTCGGGCTGCTGCAAACTGCCAACACCAACGAGAATCTGCGCGGCCGCATCGAGAACCTGAAGATGCAGAACGTGGAGTTCCAGGTCTGTGCGAACACCCTGCGCGGACGCAATATCGCCCTCGAAGAACTCTTCGACGCCTCCGAGGACGACGTGATCCCCAGCGGCGTGGCGCACATCTCCTGGCTGCAGCACCAAGGCTATACCTACAGCAAGCCATAGCCCCGGCTCGCAATCCATCCACGGGAAGGCCCGGATCGAGAGATCCGGGCCTTTTTCATGGTGCCGCACCGGGGCATTGGGGGCACTGCCGCGAACCGGTATGGTAGGCACTCTCCATTCGTCCCGAGTTTCGCCGTGTCCGCCATTCGCATCCAGCAGCTGTACAAGGCGTACGACGGCGTTGCCGTCGTGGACGGCGTGGATCTGGAGATTGCCCCCGGCGAGTTCTTCGGCCTGCTGGGTCCCAACGGTGCTGGCAAGACCACCACCCTGCGCATGCTGCTGGGCATGACGCCGATCGACGGCGGGCAGGTCGAGGTCCTGGGCCTGCCCATGCCGGAGGGCGAACGCGCCGTGCGCGAACGCCTCGGCATCGTGCCCCAGTTCGACACCCTCGATCCCGACTTCACGGTGATCGAGAACATGCGCACCTACGCCGCCTATTTCGGGATGGCCGGGCCGGAGGTGGAGTCGCGCATCGACCGGCTACTGGGGCAGGTCAACCTGAACGACAAGCGCGGCGCGCGCATCAATGCCCTGTCCGGCGGCATGAAGCGGCGCCTGACCCTGGCCCGTGCGCTGATCAACGAACCCGAGGTGGTGGTGCTGGACGAGCCCACCACCGGTCTCGACCCGCAGGCCCGGCATCATCTGTGGCGCCAGCTTCGGGCGCTGCGCGCCTCGGGCGTCACCCTCGTGCTGACCACCCACTACATGGAAGAGGCCGAGGAGCTGTGCGACCGCATCGCGATCATCGACCACGGCCGCATCATCGCCTGTGATGCCCCGAGCCGGCTGATCGCCGAACACATCGAGCCCTGGGTGCTGACCGTCGGCGGTGCGGACGCCGGGGAGGTCCTGCAGCGCGAACTGGGCCCGAAGGACCGGGCCCACCAGGTAGCGGACACCTGGCTGGTCTACACCGCCGAGCCGGACCGCCTGCGCGAGCGCCTGCGCACGCTCGGCCACGAGCCCACCCTGCGCGAGGCGGATCTGGAAGACGTCTTCCTGAAACTCACCGGCCACGAGCTGAGGGACTGAGCCCATGTCCGGCGACCACCCCATCCTGCCCCGCCCCAGCCTGCGCTTCGTCGCCGTCTGGCGGCGCAACCTTCTGGTCTGGCGCAAGCTGATCGTGCCGTCGATGCTGGGCAATTTCGGCGAGCCGATCCTGTACCTGCTGGCCTTTGGCTACGGCTTCGGCAGCCTGGTGGGCGATCTCGACGGCATGCGCTACATGGTGTTCATCGCCTCGGGCATCATCTGCTCCTCCGCGATGTTCACTGCCAGCTTCGAGGGTATGTATTCCGCCTACACCCGCATGGCGGAACAGAACACCTGGCTGGGCATGCTTGCCACCCCGCTCACGCTGGACGACATCGTCTTCGCCGAGGCCGTCTGGGCCGCGACCAAGGGCCTGATCAGCGCCATCACCATCCTGATCGTCGCCAGCGTGCTGGGGCTGGTGGCCGATGCCCGCGCGCTACTGGCGCTGCCGGTGATCTTCCTCGCCGCGTTCACCTTCGGCGCGCTGGCCCTGGTCATTACCGCCCTGGCGCGCAGCTACGACTTTTTCCTCTACTACTTCACCCTGGCCGTCACGCCGATGTTGCTGCTGTCCGGGGTGTTCTTTCCGCTGACCGAACTGCCCGGCTGGGTGCAGGGCCTGGCCCTGGCACTACCACTGGCGCATGTACTGGAGATCGTGCGTCCGCTGATGACCGGCACCTGGCCCGCGGCCTGGCTGCCGCACCTGGCCGTGATTACCGCCTACGGCGGGAGCGCCATCATCCTGGCCACCTACCTGATCCGCCGGCGCCTGCTGCGCTGAACGCCGCGAGTCTCCAGTCCCGCTCCGGCACGGCACCCGGTTGTGCCAGAATGTCGGGCTTCCCAGCCAGCCCGAGCCCACGATGACCGAGTCTCCCTCCGGCGAACCGATTGCCCCCTTCGACCCGACGGCCGACCGCCGCGAGTATCTGGCCACGGCCGCCGGCGGGCTCGCCCCGCTGGTCGCTCGCGAGCTGGAGGGATTCGGTGCCCTGGACCTGCGCGAAGACCGCGCCGGCATCCACTTTCACGCGGATCTCGCCACGCTGTACCGCTGCCTGCTCGGCAGCCGCGTGGCCAGCCGCATCCTTCTGCCGCTGGTACGCTTCGACGAACCCGACGGCGATGCCTGCTACGTCGCCAGCCGGGCCCTGGACTGGCCCGCCCTGTTCGGGCTCGAAGCCACCTTTGCGGTGGACGTAACCGGCAAGAGTTCGCACATCGGGCATACCCATTTCGCCGGGGTGCGCGTGAAGGATGGCATCGCCGACGCCTTCCGCGACGCCACCGGCGAACGCCCCGACGTGGACGCCGCCGATCCGGACGTGCGCGTGCTGCTGCAACTGCAGGGCCGACAGGCCCAGATCAGCCTGGACCTCGGCAACGGTGGCCTGCACCGTCGCGGCTATCGCGGCAGCGGCGGCGAGGCCCCGCTACGCGAGAACCTCGCTGCCGCGCTGCTGATGCGTGCTGGCTGGCCGGAACACCTGGAGACCCATCCCGACGCGCAGTTCCTCGACCCCTTCTGCGGCAGCGGCACGCTGGTGATCGAGGCCGCCCTGATGGCCACCCATACCGCCCCCGGCCTGCTGCGCGAGGGTTTCCGCCCCCACGGCTGGTCCGGCCACGACGCCGGGCTCTGGGACCGCTGCGTGGCCGAGGCGCGTGACGCGGTGCGCCCCTGGCAGGGCCCGCCGCTGCTGGGCAGCGACCGCGACCGGGGGGCGGTGGCCGCCGCCCGCAAGGCGGCCCAGGCCGCCGGCGTGCGCGACTGCACGCGCTTCGAGCAGGCCGATGCCCTGACCCTGGAGCCCCCGGCCGACCACGGCATGCTGGTCAGCAACCCACCCTACGGCGAGCGCATCGGCAACACCCCGGAACTGATCAAGCTCTACAGTCTGCTGGGCGAGCGCCTGCGCAGCGCCTTCGGCGGCTGGCATGTCGCCCTGCTGGTGGCGGACACCACCGACTCGCAACGCCTGGGCCTGCGCGCCAGCCACAAGCACCGCTTCTACAACGGCACCCTTGCCTGCCACCTGCTGCAGTTCGAGATCCATCGGCGCGACGAGCCGGCCGCGGCCCCGGCGCCAGATTTCGCCAACCGCCTGCAGAAGAACCTGCGTCACCTGGCCCGCTGGGCGCGGCGCCAGGAGATCACCTGCTATCGCATCTACGACGCCGACCTGGCCGAATACCCCCTGCAGATCGACCGCTACGAGGCCGAGGACGGCACGGTTCACCTGCATGTGCAGGAGTTTGCCGCGCCCGCCAGCGTCGATCCCGCACGCGCCGAGGCGCGCCTGCGCGGGGCACTGGCCGCGATGCTGGAGGTTACCGGCATCGAGCCCGCCCACCTGCATTACAAGCAGCGCCGGGCACAGAAGGGACGCTCGCAGTACCAGCGCGCGGAGACCGCCCAGCCCGCTCCGTTTCCGGTGCACGAGCACGGCTGCCGCCTGTGGGTCGACCTGGATGCCTACCTCGACAGCGGGCTGTTCCTGGACCACCGGCCGATGCGACTGCGCCTGCAACAGGAATGCCGTGGCCTGCGCCTGCTGAATCTGTTCTGCTACACCGCCGCGGTCAGCGTGCATGCCGCAGTGGGCGGCGCACGCCAGACCGTATCAGTCGATCTGTCCAACACCTACCTGGAGTGGGCCGAGGACAACTTCCGCGCCAACGGCCTGGAGGCGGAGATCCGCGATGGCCGCAGCCGGCGCCAGCCCGGCACCCACGCCCTGCTGCGCGAGGACGTGATCCACTGGCTGGAAGGGGCCACGGACACCCCCGGCATGGTGTTCGAGCGGATCTTCCTGGACCCGCCCACCTTCTCCAACTCCAAGCGCACCGAGGACGACTTCGAGGTGCAGCGCGACCATGCCCACCTGATCCTCCTGGCCGCGCGCCTGCTCACCCCGGATGGGGTGCTCTACTTCTCCACCAACCGTCGCCGTTTCGAACTGGACCACGAGGCCCTGACCGGACTCGAGGCCCGCGACATCACCCGCGAGACCCTGGACGAAGACTACCGCCGCCCGCCCCCGCCCCATCGCTGCTGGGCCATCACGCACGCAGGCCGGGAATAAAGAAGCTGGGCGCCGCGGGCAACGGCGCCCAGCCCTGCACAGAGCACACAAAAAAACGCCCCGGGAAAACCCGGGGCGTTTTGTATTCACCGTGTCACGATCAATTCGGTGGGTAGAAGGTTTCCAGGTAGTCCAGGATCTCTTCCTCCACTTCGGGGGAAAACTCCCAGAGCCCCTGCGTGTCCTGCATCCAGCGGATCTGTTCCAGCCAGATCTTGCGCGTGTACCCACGGCTGGTGAACAACCGGGCCGAGTGACATACCGTGCAATTGTTCTTGACCGTATCGAATCCCGGCGCCTTGATCAGCCCGGTTTCCGAATCGGTCTCGTATTCCTCGGCGGCCTCGACGTGGTCGCCCGCGGTCGCGGGCACCACCCAGAGGAGGCCGAGGATGGCCGGCAACAACAGGACCATCTTCGACTTCATTAGGGCTCCTTAGGCTTTGACTCGGACATCAATGTGGTGGGCCTTGTTGTTGCCGTAGCCCCGCGGGTTCCAGCCCGGCAGCACCATCGGCTGACGATCGCCCTTGCTGTTGGTGGCCACGGCCCACACCTGATGGAAACCGGGTTCGGAGAACTCGATGTCCGCCTCCCAGGTCTGCCATGCAAACTTGTTCACCGGACGCTTCAGGTCGGCCTTTTGCCAGGTCACCCCGAAATCGGTCGACACATGAAGCTCCTCGACATCGCCATAGCCATCCCAGGCCTTGCCCGCAACCTTCAGCGTGCTGCCAACGGAGGTCTCGGCACCGGTCTGCGGATAGGTGATCAGGGACTTCACCGGCATTTCCTCGAGGACGACCATGTCCTCGTTCGGCACGTCGGCACCCGGCTCCACCGGATGACGCGGTACGCGATAGCTGTGGCCGGTCATGCCCTGACCGTCATGCTCGCGATCACGGACGAGGATCTCGGTCAGCCACTTGCCGCTGGCGGAACCCGGGAAGCCCGGGGTGATCAGGCGCAGCGGATAGCCGTGCTGTTCCGGGATGTCTTCGCCATTCATCGCCCAGACAATGAGGGTCTCGTCTTCCACGGCCTTGCGCATGGGGCAGCCACGCGACAGCGCATCCAGATCATCACGGCCGCTTAGGTGCGCGTCACCGGCCTTGAAGCCAATGTACTCGGCCTTGTCGGCGTCGTAACCGACGTCTTCCAGCACGTCGCGCAGACGCACACCCGTCCAGGTCGGGCAGCCAACCGCACCCAGATCCCACTGGTTCCCGCGCGGGGACGGCTCGAACGCGGCACGCCCGTTGCCACCACACTCGATCCAGATTTGCAGGGTGTGGTGCTCGAACTTCTCCTTGAGGTCCGCGATGGTGTAGGACTTCTCCTCGTTCGCCGCTTCGCCGTGGACCGTCAGGGTCCATGCGGATGCGTCGATCCCGGCCTTCTCCGGAGGAACGCCGTTGTTGCGGATGAACATATTGGGGAACGGGGTCACTTCGTCGTGCAGCAGGTGCGGCGGCAGTTCACCGTTGATCGGGCGGTCATTCAGCCAGATGAAGCCGTCCACCTTGCCATCCACGTGGAAGCCCTCGATGCCGGCGGCCACGGCGCTGGACAGAGTGCTGCGCTGGAACATGGTCTGCATGGCGGTTTCCGCGCCCAGACCCATCACGGCCAGGGCGGCACCGCCCTTGCCCAGGCGACCCAGGAACCCGCGACGGGCCGCGCCCGTCTCGGTCAGCTGTTCGGTTTCCCGGGTTTCTTCTTCGGACTTGCGGTCCATCTCGGAACCATCGTTCTTGTGGTCAGTCATTTGCCTGCCTCCGGCTTGTTCTCGGAACAAAATCTCATGTACTGCCCCTCTCTCCCTGGGACAGCCACTTGGAGTTGTAGCAAACGCCTTCAAAGCCTGCAATAAAAAATGGGGATTTTTTACAAGATCCAGAAACTTCTACATAACGCCTGTATTCGATCACTGACATGTGGTGTAGAATAGCGCCCCACTGGACATCGCAACTTGCTGATACCAATAATTTATTAATAATTTTAAATATTAACGGATGCTACATAATGAAGATCAAGTTTTGTCGTTCCGCATATTCCGGATTTATTATATTTACAGCGGCGCTGATCGGCTCAATGCTCGCAGGCGGCATTGCCAGTGCAGAGTCGGAAGCATCCATCGAAATCCACGAAATCGAAGCCGGCGAAGGGCCCGGGATCGTGCGCCATGACACGGCCATCCTGCATTACACCGGGACGCTGGACGAAGACGGGAGCGTGTTCGATTCCAGCCGCGAGTCCGGCGCGCCATTTGCGCTCACGCTGGGGGCGGGCCAGGTGATCCCGGGCTTCGAACAGGGCGTGATGGGCATGCGCGAAGGCGGCAAGCGCGAAATCGTCATCCCGCCGGAACTCGGCTATGGCGAACGCGGGGCCGGCAACATCATCCCGTCCAACGCGACCCTGCGCTTCGAGGTCGAGATCCTCGACATCGAACGCGCACCGTTTAGCGGGCTGGACAACGAAGGCCTGGCCGAGAAGATCCGCGAGGGCGCAACCATCGTCGACATCCGCCGGCCGGACGAATGGGCGGAGACCGGCGTGATCGAGGGCAGCCATCGCATTACCGCCTTCGACGAGAATGGCGAGCTCAACCCGACCTTTGGCGAGCAGTTCACCAATCTGGCCAAGCCCGACGAGGAAGTCGTACTGATCTGCCGCGTGGGCAACCGCACCGGTGCCCTCGCCCGCGCTTTGGCCGACGGCCTTGGCTACGAGAACGTCTATAACGTGACCGACGGCATCATGGAATGGCTGGACGACGATCGCCTGGTACAGCACGACTGCCCGGAAACCGCCGAAACGGCCCAGTGCTAATCTCAGAGTGAGTGCGTCGGCGGTGCCGGCTCCGGATCCGGATCGGCATCCCCGTCATCGAAATCGAGACGCTGGTTCGTGCCCGGACCGGCGTCTTCTTTCGCGTCCGGTGGCGACAGGCTAAGGCCCGCGTCGGAGGCCACATCCGCCAGGTCGCGGATCTGATCGAGCGGCGGCAGTTCTTCGAGGCGCTGCAGACCCAGGTCGTCGAGGAAGCTACGGGTGGTCGCGTACAGCGCGGGGCGGCCCGGCACCTCCTTGTGCCCTACCACCCGTACCCACTCGCGTTCCTGCAGCGTGCGCATGATCCCGGTACTGACCGCCACCCCGCGCACAGCCTCGATCTCGGCGCGGGTGACCGGCTGGCGATAGGCGATGATCGCCAGCGTCTCCAGCAGGGCCCGTGACAGCCGCGCCGGGCGCTCGGGCTGGGCGGCCTGCACGGTCGCGGAGAAGCGCGAACGCACGCGGAAGCGATACCCGCCAGCGGAGCGCACCAGCTCGATCGCACGATCGTTATAGCGTTCCTGCAGACGACCCAGCGCCCGTTCCAGCAAGGCCTGATCGATCTCGCCAAGGTCCTCGCAGGCAGCCTTCAGGTCGCGCGGCCCCACCGGTTCCGCGGCCGCGAACAGCACGGCCTCCACCGCCAGCTCGACGGCCCGCAACTGTTCGTCATCAACAGCGGCGGCAGACACCTGCACCCCCGATACAGTGGTTTCGTTCACGCCGGCTCTCCCCCTTCGTCTCCCTCGGGCGCCCCACGCCGGCGCAACCGGATAGGGCTGTAGGGTTCGCTCTGGCCCCACTCGATCAGGCCCGCCTTGGTCAGCTCCAGCACCGCCAGGAACGACACCACGACTCCCTGGCGCCCCTCGGTAGCCAGAAGCAGGGTCACGAAATCGGTGAAGCGTTCGGGATGCAGGCTGTCGAGGATGTTCGACATGCGTTCGCGCACCGACAGCTGCTCGGTGGAGACATGATGGTGCGCCATCAGACTGGCGCGGTGCATCACCGCCGCCAGCGCCTCCATGAGCTCGTCCAGCGTCGGCCCGGGCGGCGGTGGGCCCTCGAGCGCCTCGACGCTGGCGCCAGCGGCGAACACATCGCGATCCATGCGCGGGAGGGCATCCACTCGTTCGGCGGCGATCTTGAATTGTTCGTATTCCTGCAGCTGCCGGATCAGCGCCATGCGCGGGTCGGCATCCTCGTCTGCCTCGGCCTCCTTCGGCCGCGGCAGGAGCATGCGCGACTTGATCTCGGCCAGCAGGGCGGCCATCACCAGATACTCCCCCGCCAACTCCAGGCGCAGGGCCTGCATTACCTCGATATAGCCCATGTACTGCCGAGTGATCTCGGCGATGGGGATCGACAGGATGTCGAGGTTCTGGCGACGGATCAGGTACAGCAACAGATCCAGCGGCCCCTCGAAGGAGTCGAGAAAGACCTCCAGGGCGTCGGGCGGGATATAGAGATCGGCCGGCAGCTCCGCCACCGGCTCGCCATGCACACGATAAAGCACCTCCCCGTGCGCGCCGGTCTCGACGGTCGCGGGGCGCTCGAGGTCGTCGCTCGAGTCAGCGTACGGGTCCATGCCTAAGGCTCTGGCTCATCGCAGGTAGTCCAGGCCCATGGCCCGGCGCACCTCTTCCAGGGTCTCGCGGGCCTCTTCGCGGGCGGCCTCGGAGCCCTCGACGATGATGGAGCGCACCAGCGCCGGATCCTCGGCGTATTCCTTCGCGCGTTGCTGGATGGGTTCCAGCTCGGCCTGCACCGCCTCGATCAGCGGGCGCTTGCAGTCGAGGCAGCCGATGCCCGCCGTGGTGCAGCCGGCGTGCAGCTCCTCGCGCTGGCTCGCGTCGGTGTAGACCTTGTGCAGATCCCATACCGGGCACTTTTCCGGATCCCCCGGATCGGTGCGCCGCACCCGCGCGGGGTCCGTCGGCATGGTACGGATCAGGCTCTCCACCTCGGCCGGCTCGGTGCGCAGGCTGATGGTGTTGCCGTAGCTCTTGGACATCTTGCGTCCGTCCAGGCCCGGCATCTTCGAGGCCGGGGTCAGGCGCGGCTGCGGCTCCGGCAGGATGATCTTGCCGCCACCCTCGAGGTAGCCGAACAGGCGCTCGCGATCCCCCAGCGAGATGTTCTGCTGCGAATCGAGCATGGCCCGGGCAACCTCCAGCGACTCTTCCTCGCCCTGCTCCTGGAACCGCTTGCGCAGGTCGCGGTAGCGCTTGGCGGCCTTCTTGCCCATCTTGTCGGCGGCCGCCTCGGCCTTCTCGGCAAAGCCGGGCTCGCGGCCGTAGAGGTGATTGAAGCGCCGCGCGATCTCGCGCGTGACCTCCAGGTGCGACACCTGGTCCTCGCCCACCGGGACCATGCCGGCGCGGTAGGCCAGCACGTCGGCGCTCTGCAGCACCGGATAGCCGAGGAATCCGTAGGTCGCCAGATCCTTCTCGCGCAGCTGCTCCTGCTGATCCTTGTAGGTCGGTACCCGCTCCAGCCAGCCGAGCGGGGTAATCATCGACAACAGCAGATGCAGCTCGGCGTGCTCCGGCACGCGCGACTGCACGAACAGCGTGGCGGAACCCGGGCTCACCCCGGCCGCCAGCCAGTCGATGACCATCTCGGTCACGTGCTGCTGCAGGTCACCCGGATCCTCGTAATGGGTGGTCAGCGCATGCCAGTCGGCGACGAAGAAGAAGCACTCGTAGTTGTGCTGCAACTCGATCCAGTTCTTCAGCACACCGTGGTAGTGGCCCAGATGCAGGCGCCCGGTGGGGCGCATGCCGGAGATCACGCGCTGGTTGGTACCCTGGTTACTGCTCACGGAATCTATCCCTTCCTCTCAGAATAAAACGGACGCGTCCACGCCCGGTCAGTCGTCTCAGAACATGCCGCCGGAGAAGGCGAACAGCAAGGCCAGAAGCATTGCCGTGCGATCCACGTCGTTGATGCGCACGCGGCCGTCCGCCATCGCCAGCGTGCCGTGCCAGTAGCCGGCCTCGGCATCGCGACGGACCCAGCCATCCGCAGCCAGGGCATGCAACTGCGCGTCCAGGTCGATATCGGGATACGCGGCGTCGAATTCGGCCACCCATTCCAGCCCGAGTCGCAGATCGCTGTCCAGCCGCAGGGTCTCCAGCGGGCGGGTCGTCAGACTTTGCTGCGTGCCATGCAGGCCGAGCTCGGCGTCCAGCGCGACCTGCCGGGGCGGCTCGTCGTTCAGCGACGCCCGCAACTGGATCGCCGGCTGGTGTTCAATCATGCCGCCCAGGGCATCGATCATCGCCGAACCGATCAGGGCATTGCGCTGCTCGCCCTCGATGCCGCGCGCGTCGACCGCTTCCAGCTCGGCCAGAAACTGCAGCATGCTGGGACGGTCCCAGCGCAGGATCGCCGCCTGCAGGTCCAGGGCCGTGAGCGTCAGGGCATCCCCCGCGCCATCATCCACCCGGGCGTGATCGACCTGCAGCCGCAGGCGCGAGTCCATGCGGTCGTTGTTCGTATGCTGGAAGGCGTCGAGGCGGGGGCGCTCCAGGTGAAGGCGGGTCGCCTCGCCCTCACGCAGTTCGATCACGGCCGCCGCCAGGCCGCCTTCGTAGTCCGGCAGCCGCCCGAAGACCCCGTCGGCATCGGCCTCGAAAACCGTGGCATAACGTGCCTCGCGCGCCTCCCACGAGAAGCTGGCATCGGACAATCTCGTTTCCGGCAGGTCCAGGCTCACCAGGATCTGCTCGGACGACCAGGCGAAGCGCCCCTGGCCCGCCGCAAGATCCAGCCACAGCGGACCGCCCACCGTAGCGGCGTGTTCGGCCACCTCGGGCACGCTCATCAGGTCCATGCGCAGATCGTCGAACGCAATGCGGGTGGTCACACCACCGCCGATCCCCGAGCGCGAATGCACCTGTAGATCCAGCGAGCGCAACAGATGGGCGAGCAGCGAGTCGTCCGGGGCGGCCAGGGTATCCAGATCCACGAAGGAATCGCCGCGCGCCCCCAGCAGGCCATGGCGCACAGCGTGTACCAGGGGGATCTCGAAGCGCCCGTCGGCATCCTCCAGGATCAGCCGACTGCGACCGCTGGCGGCCAGGTAGCCGCGCTCGTATTCGAGCATCTCGTGACGCAGATACACCTCGCCAAGCTGAGCCTCGTGTGTCTCGGCGACGGTACCCTCGACCTGTGTGCCGACCACCACCGGCCAGATGGCCGCCACTGCCAGCACCACCACCGCAAGAACCACCCACTTACGCATTGCGCCTCCCTGCGGCCGTGCCGCGCCGTGATCCCCGCCGTCGGCCGGGGCTATTCATCCAGAAATCCCACGTCGCCCAGGCCATGCCGCATCACCTCGGGCGCGTCGCCGGTTAGATCCACCACGCTGGTGGCCTCCAGGGTCCCGGCGCCGCCGTCAATCACCAGATCCACCACCTTGCCCAGGCGCTCCTCGATCTCCCAGGGCTCGCTCAACGGGTGTTCATCCCCGGGGAGTTGCAGGGTCGCGGACATCAGCGGCGACCCCAGCTCTTCCAGCAGCGCCGAGACAATCGGGCTCGCCGGCACGCGCATGCCGATCGTACGGCGCTTCGGGTGCTGCAGCCGCCGCGGGACCTCGCGGGTGGCGGGCAGAATGAACGTGTAGGCCCCCGGGGTCAGGGCCTTCATCAGGCGAAAGGCGGTGTTGTCCACCTTCGCGTACACGCCCAGTTCCGAGAGATCGCGGCACAACAGCGTCAGGTGATGGGTCTCGTCCACCTGACGGATGCGGCGAATGCGATCCGCCCCGGTCTTGTCGCCCGGCAGGCAGGCCAGCGCATAGCAGGCATCCGTCGGCAGGGCGATGACGGCCCCCTCCTGCAGCTGGTCCAGGACCTGCCGTATCAGCCGGGGCTGGGGATTATCGGGGTGGATCGAGATCATGGGACAAGTCGGTGCGGTGATCGGCCGCGCAGTGTAGCGCATCCATCGGCGCGCCCATAAGAACGAGCCCTTAAGGAGACGCTGATTGAATCGCGCGCTCGCGCTCGAGTCGCTTTTGCGTGCGAACAAGGCGCGGTGACTGCCGTGCAGTCACTCTGCACAAGGGAGCCGCAACGCCGTGCGCGCGCAAAAGCGGCCGAGCCCCTGCTTTGAATGGTTTGTGGGGTTAGTGCCCCCTGTTCCCCGATCCTGCGTTGCGCCGCTTGCGGGTAGAACCACTACCCGCTGCTCGACGCGCCTTGTCTCGGAAAACAGGGGGCACCAACGCGAGCGCGCGATTCAATCAGCGTCTCCTTAACGGCATCCGGCCACGGACATCGTTAGACTGGTGCCCTTACCGAGGAGAATGCCGATGCTGTACATGATCCAGGGCGAGGATGCCCCCGATTCGCTGGATGCGCGCCTGGCCGCGCGCCCGGAACACGTCGCCCGGCTGCAGGCCCTGCGCGACGACGGCCGGCTGATCCTGGCCGGCCCCTGCCCCGCCATCGACAGCAACGACCCGGGCCCGGCCGGCTTCACCGGCAGCCTGATCGTCGCGGAGTTCCCCTCGCTGGAGGCCGCACGGGAGTGGGCCGACGCTGACCCCTACGTGGCGGCCGGCGTGTACACCACAGTCGACGTACGCCCGTTCAAGCAGGTGTTTTGATGAAGCGGCGCATCCTGACTACAGCCCTGAGCGCCCTGGCGCTCGCCGGGCTGCTCGCCGCCTGCGACACGCAGGACCAAGCCACGCCGGAGTTCACCGGTGACGACGTCACCACGGATACCGGGGACGCCGATACCGTCGCTATCGTCAACGGTGAAGCGATCACCCGCGCCGACCTGTTCGCCTACGCCGGCATGGACGAGGATCCCGGCCCGGCCGCGAGCGACGGCACGCTGGAGGAAGTCATCAGCCTTGAGCTACTGCGTCAGGAGGCGGTCGCCCGCGGGCTGGATACCGATGCCGAGACCCGGCGCATCCTGCGCATGGTCGAGACCAACCTGCTGGCTTCGCTGCTGATGGAGCGCATCACCGCAGAGCTCGACATCACCCAGGCGGACCTCGAGGCGGAGTACGACCGCCAGATCGAACAGATCCGCGGCACCGAATATCGCGCTCGGCACATCCTGGTGGAAGAGGCGGAACGCGCCCGCGAACTGCTCGAAGAGCTGGAAGCCGACGCGGACTTTGCCGAACTGGCCGAAGCCCATTCCACCGATCCGGGCTCGGCGGCCCGTGGTGGCGAACTCGGCTGGTTCGCCCCGGAACAGATGGTCCCCGCATTCAGCGAGGCGGCCATGGCGCTGGAACCGGGCGAGACCACCGCGGAACCGGTCGAGAGCCGCTTCGGCTGGCACATCATCCGCCTGGAGGAAATCCGCGATACCCCGGTCCCGGAACTGGAAGACGTGCGCGCCGAGCTGATCGAGATCCTCGAAAGCCGTGCCATCCAGGAGTATCTGGAGGCGCTGCGCGAGGATGCCGACGTCGAGATCCCGACCCGGCCCGCCAACCAGTAAGGCCGGAACGCTGTGTACCCAACGGGTACGCCGCGTCCGTTTCAGTGCCCGTCGTGCCCGGCCCCATGGCCCATGTCGCGAGCGTCTCCGTCCATATTGTGCCCGCGGGGGTGACCCTCACCGGCACCCTCGCTCCGCTGCACCCGGGCATGGATCGCCATGGTTTCACCGTCGGCAAACTCCAGAAGAACCGGGATCCAGTCCCCCGCTGTCAGCGGCTCGTGCAGGCCGATGAACATCAGATGCAGTCCGCCCGGCTCCAGCACCAGGGTCTCCCCAGCCGGGAGTTCCAGGCCGTCGACCTGGCGCATGCGCATCACGCCATCCACATGGGCATGCTCGTGTAGCTCCACCACCTTCGCGATGGGCGCCTCCGCCGCAACGATCCGATAATCCTGATCGCCGCTATTGCGGAGCACGAAGTACCCCCCCGTCATGTCGCCCGGCATCAGACGAATCCACGGCGTCCCCTCCATCTCCAGGCCATCGCGGCACTCGCAGATCTGCGGCGCCTCGGCCAGGACCGGAGCCACAACGCCGCCCGCCAGCAAACCCGCCGCCAAAAGGCCGCCAAGAAACAGCTTGGATCCCTTCATCGCCTTTATCCTCATTTAAGCAAACCGTAATATTGGCACAATAGTGACCGACCGCAACCGCGGGGGTTCCCCCACAAACCGCGATGGTATGATGTGGCCCGCTGCGGGAACCTCCGGCCCGCGCGCTTCTCCAAGCGACGAGCCACACCCGGCTTGCCAGTACCGCGAACACAACCGAGATACCCATGCCGCGCGCCCTCCGCCGAGCCATCCTCCCTGTCCTGATCCTCGCCGTCGCGGTGGTGGGATTCATGATTCTGCGCGCGACCGGGCCCTCGGCCCCGCCGCCGGAGGCCAGCGAACGCACCTGGCCGGTGCAGGGTCTGACCGCCGAGCCCGGCACCCACCGCCCGGGCATCATGCTGAACGGACGCAGCCAGTCCGCCCGCGATGCGCTGCTGCGTGCCGCGGTCGAGGGCGAGATCGAAGACGTGCCGGCGCGCGCAGGACAGCGGGTGGCGTCGGGCGATGCCCTCGTCCGCATCGACCCGCGCGAGGCCCAGCTCCTGCTGGACCAGCGCGAGGCCGAACGCCAGGAACTGGAAGGCGCGGTCGAGAGCGAGGAACTGCGCGCGCGCTTCGACCGCGAGGCCCTGCGCCGCGAACGCGAACTGCTGGCGATCGCCGAGCGCGGCCTGGAACGGGCCCGCGACCTGCGCGGACGCAATCTCGGTTCCGAATCCGACGTCGATGCCGCGCGCGAACGCCTGCAACAGGCCAGCATCACCGTGGACAGCCGCGAGCAGGCCGTGGCCGATGCCCCGATGCGCCGGGCCCAGGCCGAGGCCCGCCTGGCGCGCGCCCGCGCCGCCGAGGCGCAGGCCGCGATCGACCTGGAACGCACCACCATCCGCGCCCCCTTCGACGCCCGCATCGTGGACGTCGAGGTTGCCACTGGCGAACGCGCCCGGCCGGGGGACCCGCTGTTGAGGCTGTACGCCGTGGACGATCTGGAGATTCGTGCCAGCCTCCCTGAGCACCTGGTCGCCCGGGTCGAGGCCCTGCTGCAGGAGGGCACATCCCTCCCCGCGCACGCGACGGTCGGCGGCCACGAGATCGAGACCGAGCTCGCGCGCCTGGAGGGCGAGACCCGCAGCGGCGACTCCGGGATGCGCGGGGTGTTCGAGGTTCGCTCGGGCGGCCAGCGCCTACCGCTGAATCGATTCGTCGAGCTGCGCCTGCAGCTGCCCAAGGAGCCCGACAGCCTGGCCGTTCCGTTCGAGTCCCTGTTCGGGCGCGACCGCGTGTTCCGCGTGGTCGACGGCCGCCTGGGGTCGCTGCAGGTGGACCGTCTGGGTGACTTCATCGACGCGGACGGCAACACCCTCGCCCTGATCCGCAGCGACGCGATCGCCGCTGGCGACACCCTGATCGCCACCCGCCTGCCGAATGCCGTGGATGGCCTGCGGGTCGAGGTTGAAGAACAGGATTCCGGCCGATGAGCGAATCGGAGACCGGCAGCGCGCCGGCGTCCGGGCAGCCCATGCCTGGTGGCGGCGCGCAGGAACACGACGGGCCTCCACGCGGCCCGATCCAGCTGTTTCTGGAGCATCGCCTCGCCGCCAACCTGCTGATTGCACTGATGCTGCTGGCCGGGGCCTTTGCCCTGACCAAGCTGAATACCCAGTTCTTCCCCAACTTCGAACTCGACTTCGTGACCGTCGAAGTGCCCTGGACGGGGGCCAGCGCGGAGGATGTCGAACGCGCCATCGTCGACCCGCTGGAGCAGGACCTGCGCACCGTCGACGGCCTGCGCAACATGACCTCCACCTCGGCACTGGGCATCGGCGTGGTCACCATGGAGTTCGAGGCCGGGACCGACATGACCCTGGCGCTGGAGCAGGTCAACGACCGTGTGAACCAGCAGCGCAACCTGCCAGAGGCCGCCGAGACCCCGGTGGTCACCCGCATCATCCGCTACGAGCCGGTGGCGCGGTTGCTGCTGACCGGCCCCGAGGACCCGCAGCAACTGCGCATCCTCGCGCGTCAGTTCGAACGCGAACTGCTGGATGCCGGCATCGCGCGCATCGAGTTCACCGGCCTGACCGAGGACGAGATGGCCATCCAGGTGCCATCCGCAACGCTCTACCGCCTGGACATGACGCTCGCGGATATCGGCGAGCAGATCCGCGCCATGGCGCAGGACCTGCCGGCCGGCTCGGTGGGTCGCGACGACACCGCACGCCAGATCCGCAGCCTGGAGCAAGCGCGCGACATCGTCAGCTTCGAGCGCCTGGTACTGCGCGGCGATGGCGAGCTGGGGCGCCTGACCCTGGGCGATATCGCGACCCTGGACCTGCGCCATCGCGACGGGCAGGTACGCGTCCGCGCCAACGGCCAGCGGGCGATCGAGATGCAATTGCTGCGCTCGGAGACCGGCGACTCCCTCGCCGCCGCGCAGGTGCTGGAGGACTGGCTGGCCGAAACCCGCCCCGCCCTGCCGCCCGGGGTTGATCTACAGGTCACCGATGCCTTCTGGGAGCTCCTGTCCGAGCGCATCACGCTGCTGCTGAAAAACGGTCTGGGCGGCCTGTTGCTCGTCCTGGCAATCCTGTTCCTGTTCCTCAACCGCCACATCGCCCTGCGCGTGGCACTGGGCATCCCGATCGCGTTCACCGCCGCCTTCGTTGTGCTGTGGGTGGTCGGCGGCTCGATCAACATGATCTCGCTGTTCGGCTTCATCATGTCGCTGGGGATCATCGTCGACAACGCCATCGTGGTCTCGGAGCACGCCTACAGCCTGCACCAGCGCGGAATGTCGGCCAGCCGTGCCGCGCGCGACGGGGCCCGGCGCATGGTCGGCCCGGTGATCGCCGCCTCGCTGACCACGGTCGCCGCCTTCCTGCCGCTGATGCTGATCGGGGGGATCATCGGCAACATCCTGTTCGACATCCCGCTGGTGGTGATCTGCGTCATTGTCGCCACCTTGCTGATCGCCTTCCTGATCCTGCCTGCACACCTGAAGGGCGTGATGCACCGGCTCAAGCCGCCGCGCCCGGGCAGCCTGCGCGAGCGGTTCGACAACGGCTTCGAGGGCTTCCGCAACGGCGCCTTCCGCCGCGCGGTCACGGTCTCGGTCAATCATTCCGGCACCACTCTTGCCTTGGCCGTCGGCGCTCTGATCCTGGCCATCGGCCTGGCCGCCAGCGGGCGCATCGGCTTCACCTTCTTCCCGTCGCCGGAGGGCACCATCGTCAATGCCGGCGTCAACTTCGTCGCCGGCACCCCGCCGGAGCGGGTGGAGGCCTTCCTGATCCACGTCGAGGAGGCCCTGGCGGAGACCGAACAGGAGCTCGGCGGCGACCTGGTGCGCGCCTCGGTGACTCGGCTTGGGCGCGGGATCGACCCCGGCGACGGCAACGCCCCACGCGGCGACCAGTTCGGCAACATCCAGGTCGAACTGGCATCGCCGGAACAGCGCGAGGTGCGCAACCGCCAATTCATCCAGGCCTGGGAGGAGCGCGTGCGCCAGGCCCCGGGCATCGAGAATTTCAGCATCGACGAGCGCCAGACCGGCCCGCCAGGACGCGATCTGGAGGTCCGCCTGACCGGCGACGACCCGCATGTGCTGAAAAATGCGGCACTGGAACTGGCGGATATCTTCGACGACTTCGCCGGCACCTTCGCCACCAACGACGACACCCCGTTCGGCCGCGAACAGCTGGTGTTCCAGGTCAAGCCGGAGGGCCGCGCCCTGGGCCTGACCACCGAATCGGTCGGTGCCCAGCTGCGCGACGCCTTCGACGGCCACCTCGCCCAGCTCTACCAGGACGGACTGGAGGAGGTCGAGGTGCGCGTGCGCCTGCCGGATCACGAACGCCATTCCAGCGAGAGCCTGGAGCGGCTGAACCTGCGCCTGCCGAGCGGCGAATTCGCCCCGCTGGGCAGCGTGGTCGATCTGCGCTCGCGCCAGGGCTTCGAGACCCTGCGCCATGCCGATACCCGCCTGGCCATCCAGGTCTCCACCGAGGTCGACCGCAGCGTGAACAACGCCGCGCGCATCCGTGCTGCGCTGGAGGACGGCCCGCTGGACGACCTCGCGGCACGCTACGGCATCGAGTATTCCTTCGAGGGGCGTGCGGCCGACCAGGCCGAGACGTTCGCCGACATGCGCACGGGCCTGATCCTGGCGCTGGGGCTGATGTACATCACCCTGGCCTGGGTGTTCGGCTCCTGGGGCTGGCCACTGATCGTGATGGCGATCATCCCGTTCGGCATCCTCGGCGCCCTGCTCGGACACTGGATCCTGAACGTGGAGCTGACCATCCTGTCGCTGTTCGGCCTGTTCGGCCTGACCGGGATCGTGGTCAACAACTCGATCATCCTGGTGAGCTTCTACCAGGGCCTGCGCGAGGCCGGGCTGGCCCTGCAGGAGGCGATCGTCGAGGCCGCCTGCCAGCGCCTGCGCGCGGTGATCCTGACCTCGGTCACCACCATCGCCGGCCTCACCCCGCTGCTGTTCGAACGCTCGGTCCAGGCCCAGTTCCTGATCCCGATGGCGATCTCCATCGTCTTCGGCCTGGCCATCGCCACCGTCCTGGTGCTGTTCGTGATCCCCGCCCTGCTGCGCCTCTACGAAGGCCGCTTCGACCGCGGCGCCACCACCACCCACCACGCCACCGAATAGCCCTCCGGGGCCACCCGTGGCTTTGTAATACCACCACGGAGCGCACGAAGAAGGGCCAGGTCAAGGTCAAGGTCAAGGTCAAGGTCAAGGGCGGGTTGCACCACAGAGGGCACGGAAGGCACGGAGAAATCCGATGGCGGGCCAGGGGGGCCGAAAAGCTGGGGCGAGAAGAACGGTGAGTGGTCCAGTCAGACCAGTGGCGGGCATTGATGCGCTTCCTTTGGCTCCACGGCATCCTGCCCGGTTCGAAACTGTCTTCGATTTTCTCTGTGTATGCCGTGTCCTCTGTGGTGCAATCGCCCTTCGCGTGCCCTTCGTGCGCTTCGTGGTTGATCAAACGAGACCGGCCCGACGGCGTGTACTCAGCCGACGGGCTATACTGGATTCGTATGTTTGAAGGGAGTTACACGTGACTGCATCCCTCGCTCTCGACCAAATGACCACGACCGAAAAGCTCCGCGCCATGGAGGAGCTGTGGGAAGACTTGGCGCGTAATCCGGCGGATGTCCCGGTCCCCAATTGGCATCGCGACGTGCTGGAACAGCGCCAGGCGACCGCCGCCAGCGGTGAGGCCCGATTTCGCCCCTGGGACGACGCCAAGCGACGCCTGCGCAACGGGTAACGGCCTGCCTTGCGCTTGATAGAACTCCTCGACGCGGCGGAAGAGGACCTGGCCCGAGGTGCTGCGTTCTACACCTCCCGGTCACCGGGGCTGGGCGAGTATTTCCTCGATGCCCTCTTTTCCGACATCGACTCCCTGCTCCTGTACGCCGGCGTGCACGAGCAGCATCATGGTTTCCATCGTCTGCTTTCCCGCCGCTTCCCCTTCGCGATCTACTATCGGGTCGATGACGAAATCATCCGCGTCTACGCCATCCTCGATTGCCGCCAGGCCCCGGGTCATCTCGCCACACGCCTGAGCGATCCAGACGAGTAGCTCGAATTTCCACCACGAAGCGCACGAAGATACGAAGAAGGGCCTTCGTGTGTTTCGTGGCGAATCAAACCGCCGCGGCCTGGCGGCGGTCGGCGAGGCGGATGGGAATGGACGCCAGCAGCCCGGCGAGGAACAGGAACAGGCAGAACAGGATGGCGTTCTCGAGGCCCAGCCAGACCTGGAGCAGCCCGATGCCGAGCAGGCCGAAGATCGCCGCGGCCTTGGACGCCAGCCCCCAGAAACCGAACCAGCGCCCGGCCTCGCGCGCCGGGACCATCAGCGCCACCAGGGCACGCCCGGCGGACTGCGCCGAGCCGAGGCAAAGCCCGGCCAGGATGCCGACGCCGAGGAACACCATCTGCGCCTCCACCGGCCGTCCCAGCAGCACGCTCAGCCACTGGGCGATGGTCGGCGTGGCAAAGATCGCCAGCACCGCCAATGCCCAAAGCACCAGCGTGATGCGATAGATGCGCACCGGCCCCGCGCGGTCCTGCAGGAACCCGAAGCCCACGGCACCGATCACCGCGGTGATCTGGGTCACCACGAACATCATCACGCGCGTCGGTTCGTCCCACTGGATCACCTGCGCACCGTAGATGAAGGTGAAGGCGATGATGATGTAGATCCCGGCCATCACGAAAAAGATGGACACGAACAGGGCGCGCAGGTCGCGGCGCTCGCCCAGCGTGACCAGCGAGGCCTTCACCCGCTTCCAGCCCAGCCCCAGCTGGACGTTGCGCGCCATGCGCCGACGGGTACCGCGCTCCTTCAGGAACAGGAAGGTCGGCAGCGCCGAGACCAGGAAGAAGGCCGCGGCAAACGGCCCGACCCAGCGAATGCGCTCGAAGTTCTCCGCGCTCACCTCGCCCAGCAGCCCCAGGGCAAAGGCGGTCGCCACCAGCCCGCCGATATACCCGAGACCCCAGCCCAGCCCCGAGATCCAGCCGAGCCTCTCCGGTGGCCCCAGGTCGGGCAGGAAGCTGGCGATAAAGGACTCGCCGATGGCATAGCCGAAGTTCGAGGCGATGATCAGCGCCATGCCGAAGAACACCATCCCCGGCTCGACGAAGTACAGCAACGCGGTGGTGATGATCGTCAGCACCCACGAGGCGGCGAGGAAGCGCTTGCGCGAGGCGGTGGCATCCATGATCGCCCCGGCAAACGGGGCGGCCACGATCACCATCGCGTAGCTGACCGCCAGGGCCACGCTCCACAACAGGTTACCGAGACGATAGTCCGGGGCATCGCCGACAATCACCCGCGTAAACAGGTCGCCGAAGATCACCGTGATGATCAGCAGGGTGTAGGCCTGATTGGCGAAGTCGAACATCGCCCAGCCGAAGATCTCGCGCCGGGGGGCGGGCGCGTTCTCGGGGTGGCGCCGAATCAGCGGCATGCAGGAGTCTCGGGGGTCATGACGGGCCACATGCTAACCCACCTCCTCAGCGCTCGCGGATCACGACGGCATCGCCGTCCGTTTCGACCGCGAAGTGCTCGAGGAAACTGCGGCCCAGACGCGAGCGCGGCAGTGCATCGTCGGGCAACACGATCGCACTGACCCCCGAACGGCGTAGCGCGCCCACCTGCAACTGCTCGATCCGGACGCGCTGCCCATGCTGCGTACCCCCAGCGTCGCGGATGCGCACCGAGCGCCCCTGATCGGCGTCAATCCCGGCCTGCTCGGCATCGGTCTCACGCAACAACACCGAGTCAGCCTGCGCATCGACGACGACGGTAACGGCCGTACCGTTCACCCCGGCGGTCAGCGCGTGGTCGCCGCGCGAGTCTCGATGCACCCGCACCTCGACACCCCCCTCCGCCGGCCCGACCGGCCGCGCCGGGGCCGCCCGTTGCTGCACCCGCAGCTCATGCTGTCGGCCGCCGTACTCCACCAGGGCCGCGCCCGGGCGCGTGCGCAGGACCCGCACCCCGCCCGGGCCGGACTCGCCGGTGGAGACCACGGCCCGCTCGTCCCCCACGGACAGCACCGCGCGATCCCCGAACACCGCATGCAGGCGCAGTTCCTCCGCGGCCACAGAGGCCGGCCACCACAGCATTAGCCACACCGCCAGACCGAACACGGCCGGCGAACAGTATCGAGCGAGACGAGTCCAAGTCATGCCGCTGTTATAGCGCCTCCGGCTGAACGAAACCGGAACGCCAGGCGACAACCCCCGCGCCTGCTACCATCAGGGCGTGCATATCCTCCTGGAGTCCCCGTGTCCCGTTCATCCTCGTCCACCGCGTCCAGCCCACTCCCGACCCGGCATATCGCCCTGCGCCATGCCTTTACCGTGACATTGCTGGTAATCGGGCTGTGGCTGATGCACATGAACCTGCGGGTCCTGCCCGAGGCCGGGGTGATGGCGCTGTGGATCGGTGTCACCCTGCTGATCGCCCATGGCGGCTTCCGGCGCCACCGGGTACGGCGCGCGGCCTTCCTGCGCGGCTACCTAGAGCCGACCAGCCAATGGCCTCGCCGCCTGCGGGGCGGGCCGCTGATGGCCCTGCGGCACCTGATCATCGGCGCGCTGCTGGGCGGACTGCTGCTGATCACCCTCGCGCGCATCCCGACCCAGGAGGTCTGGGCCGCCCTGCTGGTCGCCGGCTTCGTGCTGGTGATCAGCGAGGCCCTGTTCGCCCGCCTGCTGCGCGGCCATGCCCATCCGCAGTTCGCACCGGAACTGGTCCGCCGCGGGGCCCTGCGGCTCACGGGCATGCTGCTGATCGTCGCCCTGCTGGCGCTGGCCCTGCTGGCCCGGTACCCCGACCTGACCGGCGCCTCGCTGGAACAGGCGGTCTGGTTCCTGGTCCACCAGGAGGCCGCGCGCAGCCATCTGCTGGAGGCCGGGTTGCAACTCGCCGCCGCCCAGGACGCCCTGCGCCTGTGGCTGGGCCAGCAGTGGTTCCCGCAGGGTGTGGAATCCCTGCCGGCCCTGCTCGGCTGGCTGCTGGTACTCGCGGAACAGGCCTTCCTGGCCCTCGGCTTCCTGCTGCTGGCCAACGGCCTGCTGCCGCTGCGCCCGACGAACGACACCCTGGGCGACCCGCGCAACGCCCCCGTCATCGAGTAGCGCGGACCCCGCCATGCCGTCGTGCATCCCGCAAGCCCCAACCGGCACCCGGCCATGGCGATGACGGCGGGGTGGCATACGGCCTGGACCTGGCTGGTCCTGACCCTGCTGGCCAGCACCAGCCTTTTATGGCTGGCCAGCCAGCACGAACCCCGTAGCTGGGAAGAGGCCGCTCCGCTGACCCTGCAACTCGGCGAGCAGCGCTACCAGGTCGATCAAGAACGCCTCACCCGCCTCGAACGCTTCACGCTCGAATGGCTGGAGGCGGGGGACGCCGAGGCCCGGGACCACTGGCAAGGCCGCGTGGATGCCGAACTCGATGCCCGCTTCGCGGAACTGCACGACCGCGTCCCCGAGGTCGCGGACTGGTACTACTCGCTGGGCGCCGAATACATGCGCCTGTGGCTGCGCGGGACCCAGTGGCTGGGTGACGCCGAACGGGATGCCCCCGCGCGGATGCTGCGCGAGCGCCTGCTGCCCGAGGCGCTGTGGGAGCGCGCCTTGCAGGACCTGGCCACCCGCATCGAATGGGGCGTGGACGAGCAACAACGCCAGGTCCGCGACGCCTGGCGTCTGGAGTTGGCCGAGCGCCTCGCGGACGCGCGCATCCCGGACCCACCGCCGCGCGCCGGCGGGGGCTCAGCGGCCGAGATCGAACGTGGCCACGCCCTGCACGCGGCGCTGGATATCGACCTGAAGCGCTTCGACCAGCGCACCGGCCTGGCGGCCACGGCCGCCGCCGGCACCGGGCTCGCGACCCCGTTGATCGCGCGTGCCGTGCAGGCCCGTCTCGCCACCCGCGCCACGCAGGCGGGGCTGGCGCGCAGCCTCGGTCGCGCCGGGCGCGCGGGCGCCCTTGGTGCCGGGGTCTGCGCCTGGAGCGGTCCGTTCTCGCTGGGCTGTGGCATCACCGCTGCCGGGGCCACGATCATCGGCGTGGACTGGCTGCTCCTGCGGCTGGACGAGACCCGTCACCGCGAAGACCTGGAGCAGGCCCTGCACGAGGCCCTGGACGCCCTGCACGCCGAGACCCGCCTGGCCTGGCAGCAGGCCATCGCCGAGCGCGTCGAGGCCCGGCACGCGGCCAGTCGCGCCGCGGTCGAGAACACCTTCCAGCCCTGGCGCCGACCGGGACCAACGTCGGGGGTTGCGTCCGGAGATGGCCACGGCCCCTCCGGGGCCTCGCCATGACGGGAAAACGAGCACCGTCATCGCGAGGAACGCAGCGACGTGGCGATCTCCGTGGGTGGCCCCGGCGTCGGCCGGGGCGGACGTCGGGGGGGTCGCCCGGAGGTTACTCGCTGCGCTCGCCCTTCGGGCCGACCTGCGGCCGTTCAACGCGCTTCGCGCTTTTGTGCCACGGCCCCTGGCGGGGCCTCGCAATGACGGGGGCAAGGAGCACCGTCATCGCGAGCGCCGCAGGCGCGTGGCGACCTCCGTGGACACCCCGGCGCCAACCAACGGGGACATTACGACTTGGGGCCTGCAGTTTCTCGGCAGTCGAGCAGTGCTGCGTTACACTCCGCACACCGTTACCTCGCGCCCGCGCCTACTGATGAATACGATTCCCAAGCGCCACAAGACCGTCCCCGTCCGCGTCGGCAACGTCACCGTCGGCGGCGACCACCCAGTGATGGTGCAATCGATGACCAATACCGACACCGCGGACGCCCTGCGCACCGCCGTGCAGGTGGCGGAACTCGCGCGCGCAGGCTCCGAGGTCGTGCGCATCACGGTGAACTCCGAGGCCGCGGCGAAGGCCGTACCGGAGATCCGCGAACGCCTGGATGCGATGGGACTGGACGTGCCGCTGGTCGGGGACTTCCACTTCAACGGCCACAAGCTGCTGACTCAATACCCGGAGTGCGCGCAGGCGCTGGCCAAGCTGCGCATCAACCCGGGCAACGTCGGGCGCGGCTCGAAGCGCGACAGCCAGTACGCGGCCATGATCGAGACCGCCTGCGAGTACGACAAGCCGGTGCGCATCGGCGTGAACTGGGGCAGCCTCGACCAGGCCCTGCTCGCACGGATGATGGACGCGAACAACGAGCGCGCCGACCCCCTGTCACCGGAAGCGGTGATGCAGGAGGCCCTGATCACCTCGGCGCTGGAGAGCGCGGCCGAGGCCGAACGTATCGGCCTGCCGCATGACCATATCATCCTGTCGGCCAAGGTCAGCGGCGTGCAGCCGCTGATATCGGTCTATCAGGACCTGGCCGCGCGCTGCGACTACCCGCTGCACCTGGGTCTGACCGAGGCCGGCATGGGGGCCAAGGGCATCGTCGCCTCGACCGCCGCGCTGTCGGTGTTGCTGCAACAGGGCATCGGCGACACCATCCGTATCTCGCTGACACCGGAGCCCGGCGGCGACCGCACCCGCGAGGTCCTGGTTGCCCAGGAGATCCTGCAGAGTATGGGGCTGCGTAGCTTCCTGCCGTCGGTGGTTGCCTGCCCCGGCTGCGGACGCACGTCCAGCGAATACTTCCAGCACCTGGCGCAGGACATCCAGACCTACATCCGCCACCAGATGCCCACCTGGAAGGAACGCTATCCGGGCGTGGAGGAGATGACCGTCGCGGTGATGGGCTGCGTGGTCAACGGCCCCGGCGAGAGCAAGCACGCCAACATCGGCATCTCCCTGCCTGGCACCGGCGAACAACCGGTCGCCCCGGTCTACGAGGACGGCGAGAAGACCGTTACCCTCAAGGGCGACCACATCGCCGAAGAATTCCAGGCCCGCGTCGAGGCCTACATCGAACGCCGCTACCGCCAGACCGCGTAACGCTCACGTGCAACACGAAGCGCACGAAGGCTCGAAGAAGAGCCAGGTCAAAAGCGCATCACAGGACGGTTGGAAGATGGGAAGGGTTATTGGAGTGTGGGGCACTGGCTAGCACGGCCCCCCTGCAACGCCCTTTACGGTTTATCCCAATCCCTCTTTCTTCCGATCTTCGCGTTTTCCTGTCGATCACCCCTAACCTTCTTCGGGCCCTCCATGGGCTCTGCGGTGAAAAACCCAACAACGGCTCGCCACCCTCCCTCGTCATCCCGGCCGTAGCGAAGCGCAGAGCCGGGATCTCCAACGTTGGGGGCCATCCCGGGAGATCCCGGATCACCGCTGCGCGGTGTCCGGGATGACGTGGCAAGCCTTTTGCGCTACGGCCGGGATGACGAGAGTAAGAGCCCATAATTTGGTGCCAGAATTGGGCGCTGCAACCGCCCGCCAGAAGATTTTGCGCACCGGTGGCATCGCCCGAACAGCAGGTCATGACGCCGCGCGACCGTTCCCACCGGCGCCCCGTACCGGCCAACGCCATACCCCGTAATCGGCGCCGAGCTTATTTCTGTTCGAAGCGGTGGATCAGCGCCTTCAGTTCGGCGGCCTCGGCCTGCATCCGCGCACTGGCGTCGCGGGCATGGGCGGAGACGGAACCGGTCTCGGTGGCCACGTCACGAATGGACGTCACGTTGCGGTTGATCTCCTCGGAGACCGCGCTTTGCTCTTCGACCGCGGTGGCGATCTGGGTGTTCATCTCGGTGATCTGGCCAACGGCCTCGCGGATGCTGGTCAGTGAATCGCCCGCCGCCTGGGCCTTCTCCACCCCGTCGGCGGCCCGCTCCTGACTGGCACGCATCGCGGACATGGCCTCGCGCGCCCCGGACTGCAGGCTCTCGATCATATTGCGAATGGTTACCGTGGATTCATCGGTGCGCTGCGACAGGCTGCGCACCTCGTCGGCCACCACGGCGAACCCGCGGCCGTGTTCCCCGGCGCGGGCGGCCTCGATCGCGGCATTCAGCGCCAGCAGGTTGGTCTGCTCGGCGATCTCGCGAATGACGCTCAGGATCTTGTCGATCTCCACGGTGCTCGCCTCCAGCTTGCCGAGCTTCTCGGCCGTGGACTCGACCTCCGCTGCCATGCGGTTGATCACGGAAACCGTATCGTTCACGACATCCTGACCGGCCCCGGTTTCCTTCTCGGCGTTGTTGGCGGCCTCGGCGGCGCGCGCGGAGTTGCTCGCCATCTCCTGAATGGTCGAGGTCATCTCGTTCATCGCCGTGGCGACCTGGTCGATCTCGTTTTGCTGGCGCTCCACACCGGAGGCGGTCTGGTCCACGCTGCTGGCCATCGAGTGCGCATCGTCATTCACCGCCTCGGCCTTGTCCTCGATGCGGCCCAGCACGGTGCGCAGTTTGGCCTCGCCGAACCGCTGCACCAGTTCCAGCGAGGCGCTGTCATCGCGCCGCCCGGTGTAGATCGCCTCCATGACCGGGTTGTCGAACTGGGCCTGGGCACGCTTGACCGCCTGGCGCACCCCGGAGGTAAACACCAGCGACGCCACGCCGCCGACAGCGAAGATCAGCACCAGCAGGGCCGCCTGCACCACAGGCGAAAACGCCGAGAACACGACGGCGAGCGCCAGCAGGACACCCACGATCCAGGTACCCGCCAGGCGACAGGTCAGGCCGTGATACCAGCGCCGTGCGAAGCTCCGCCCCCGGTTGATCGCGGCATACACCTTCTCGGCGCGTGCCACATGTTCGCGCTCCGGGATCGCCCGCACCGACTCGTAGCCGGTCTTGCGACCGTGCTCGTAGGCGGGGGTGACAAAGGCGTCCACCCAGTAATGATCGCCGTTCTTGCGCCGATTCTTGACGATGCCCATCCAGGCCCCATCGGCCTTCAGGGTCGCCCACATGTTCGCGTAGGCGGCCTCCGGCATGTCCGGGTGGCGCACGATATTGTGTGCGGCCCCCTCCAACTCCGCGCAGTCGAAGCCGCTGACCTCGACGAAGTCGTCGTTCGCATAGCGAATGCGGCCTTTTTCGTCCGTGGCCGAGATCAGATCCCCATGCCGATCGAGCGAATAGTCCGTCTGGGTGACGGGAAGATTCTTGCGCATGCCGTACTTCCTTATTCTTGTGTGCCGAACAGGACGTGTCCGGCAACCAAAATTCATGCGGGCCGTTCGCTGCGCCCCGCGCCCTCGAGGATGATCCCCGGCGAATAAATTCGCTCTTACGAATGTATCGACCCGGATGCCCCAAACTTGAATCGCACCTGGCGGCGGCCTACCGGGGTTCAACAGGCCGCGATGCCGCGGCCAGCACACGCCGAAAGCCCTCGAAGGCGAACGGGGTCAGCTCCAGGTCACGCGAACGCCGGTCGGCGTAGACCAGGCCCAGCACGCGCTCGCCATCGCACAGGCGCGCGACGAGGCAGTCGACCCCGCCGGTCAGCTTGCGCACCGCCGAGGGCATCTGCTCATGGATGCGCTTGCGGTCCCACCACTGCGGCGTGTCCATATCCAGAACCTGCGCCAACGGTCCGAGCGCCGCACGGTTGATCACAAAGTGACTGAACTCCGGTTCGTGCAGCGTGCCGACCAAGTGCTCGGCGCGCAGCGTCTCGCCATCCCGGGACAGACGGGCAAAAACCACCCGGTTCAGGCCCACTCCGAACTGCATCACCCGCAGCATCCGCCGTACGCGCAGCTCGCGGTTCGGCTCTTTCTCGAGCGCGGCAATCCCCTCTTCCAGCAGGTCGACCCGCGGCATCAGGGCCAGGCGCGGCCGATGGGGCTCGCGCAGCCAGACCCGCCCGGGTATCTGCGGATCCAGCGGTTCACGATGATAGACCGCGACGTCCGCGTTGAAACGCTCGATCACCGCACTGATCCGGTCCGCGGCCTCCTTGTCGGTCAAGCCCATCAACCCGGCCAGGAGCGCGAGGTCGCGGTCACCGCGCGCGGTATCCATGCCGCGAAAGACCTGCCAGGCCACGGCACTCGCGACCATCACCTCAAAGGCCCGGTGATGCGCCGCATTGACCGCCCGCAGTGTCCCCTGCACCAGTTCCGGCAGCTCCATTTGTTCCGCCATCGCACGCGAGAGATCGTCCGTTGCGTACCCCAGTGCGGTGTAACTGGCCTCGTCCGGAAGCGCATTCAGCTCGAGGATCTCCATCAGCCGGGCCAGGCGCGGCTCGCCCTCCACCAGCAGGGCGAGCAGGCCGAGCTGATTCAGCAGGGCGGCCAGGGCCAGCTCGCCCGGCTCGGTATCGTGGCGCTCGCCTGCGATTTCGGTCGCAATCATTGCCGCCAGCCGCGATTGCGCCGCCATCTCGCGATAAGCCTGCGGCTGGGTAACGACATCCTCGACGCGCGGCGCCGCAGCCGCCTCCTGATGGACGTTCTGCAACCCCAGCATGGCGATGGCGTCCCCCACCGCGTGCACTTCCTGGCGCAGGCCGCGGCGCGAACGGTTTGCACGCAGGACCAGACGCAGGCTCAGACCGGGGTCGCGTTCGGCGTAACGCGCCAGTTCGCGCAGCGAGCGCTCAACCAGAGCGTCGGGGTCGGCAAACACCGCATCGCTCGCCTCGAGGATCGGCCATTCCACGGCCGCCAGGCGGGCGGCTTCGTCCATGTAGGGCGCGTCCTTGTCCAGGGACATGCTGTACCTCGCGCAGGGGAGTCGTTATGGTTATGCCCGTCACTATAGCAACTGCGGCACTGTGAACTGGCCCGCAGAACCCCTACTCGAGCCCACATCCCGGAACCCCATCAGTGAAGTACATTCTCGGCTTTATCATCGTGCTCGGCGGCGTGTTCGGCGGCTTCATGCTGCACGGTGGCAATATCATGGTCATCTGGCAGCCGTACGAATACATGATCATCGGCGGCGCGGCCCTGGGCGCCTTCCTGATCGCCAACCCCTTCCGGGTCGTGATCACGGTCCTCAAGTCCCTTCCCCAGCTGCTGAAAGGCGGCGCCAAGTACTCGCGCGAAGACTACCTCGACCTGCTCGCGCTGATGTACAAGTTGTTCACCAAGGCCCGCAAGGAAGGCCTGATGGGCATCGAAGGCGACGTCGAGGAGCCCGAGGAAAGCGCCCTGTTCCAGGCGCATCCCCGGGTACTCAAGGACCATCACGCGGTCGAGTTCATCACCGACTACATGCGCCTGATCATCTCCGGCTCGATGAACCCGCACGAGCTGGACGCCCTGATGGACGTGGACCTGGAGACCCATCACGAGGAATCCGAGCGCCCCAGCCACGCGGTCAACCGCGTGGCGGATGCCCTGCCCGGCTTCGGCATCGTGGCGGCGGTGCTGGGGATCGTGAACACCATGGGTGCGCTCGGCGGCTCAATCGAACAAATAGGCATGAACGTAGCGGCGGCCCTGGTCGGGTCCTTCCTCGGCATCCTGCTGGCCTACGGCTTCGTCGGTCCGACCGCGGCCGCACTGGAGGCGCGATCCCAGGAAGAGGCGAAGTTTCTGCAGTGTATCAAGGCCTGCATCCTCGCCAATGTTCAGGGGTACAGCCCGCAAGTGGCGGTTGAATTCGGCCGCAAGACCATGGAAAGCGAGCTGCGGCCCGGCTTCTCCGAACTCGAGGAGCACGTGAAGGCGGCCTGAGGCCGTCCGGAACGCACCCATGGGCGTCGAGGACAAGACCCAGCCGATCATCGTCAAGAAGAAGGTGGTCAAGGCCGCTCACCACGGCGGTTCGTGGAAGGTGGCCTTTGCCGATTTCGCCACCGCGATGATGGCCTTCTTCCTGCTCCTGTGGCTGCTCGCCGCGATGGAGGCCGAAGATCTTGCCGGTTTATCCGAGTACTTTCAGAACCCGTCAGCCTTCGAAGGCCGTGCACCCGTCCCCGGACAGGCGCCCGGGGACGGCACAGGAGTGGACCCGTCGATTATCGATTTCGAGGGCCTGCCAGAACTGATGGAAGACCCGGAATCCGTCGCTCCCCCCAGTGGCATCGACGACGAAACCCTGGACGACCTGGCCGAGGCGCGCGACCGTGAGGCCCTCGAGACACTGCAAAGGGCCCTGGAGGAAGCGGTCGAACAAAGCCAGGCGCTGGAGCCCTTCAAGGACCAGTTGCTCCTGGACATCACGCCCGAGGGCCTGCGCATCCAGATCATCGATCGCGAGAACCGGCCGATGTTCGACAGTGCCAGCGCGCGGCCGCTGGAGCACGCCGACGCGATCCTGCGCGAACTGGCCAGCCTGATCAACAAGGTCCCCAACCGCGTCTCGATCACCGGACACACCGACGCGCGCCCGCTGCTGCGCCCGGATTACACCAACTGGGAACTCTCGGCCGACCGTGCCAACGCGGCCCGCCGCGCGCTGATCGCCGGCGGCACCGAATCCGACCAGATTGCCCAGGTGGTGGGTCTGGCGGCCAGCGTGCCCTTCAACCGCGAAGAACCGGAAGCGGCCATCAATCGCCGTATCTCCATCATCGTCATGTCCCAGCAGGCCGACGATGCCATGCGCCAGAGCCTGGAGAGCGAGGGCGTGCGCCCCGAAACCCTTGGACCGGCAGACAACGGCACCGGCCCACCGCCCGCGCAACTGGACGACCCCAGCTAAAATGGCCCAACATCGCGACATCCCGCTGAACCTGATCACCGGTTTTCTTGGCGTCGGCAAGACCACCGCCATCCGTCACCTGCTCGCACAGCGCCCGGAAGGCGAGCACTGGGCTGTGCTGGTCAACGAGTTCGGCGAGATCGGCGTGGATGGCGGGCTGCTGGCGGATACCGGCGTGGCCCTGGAGGAGATCCCCGGCGGCTGCCTGTGCTGCGTCTCGGCGCAGATGTTCACCGTCGGCCTGAACCGGCTGATCCGCAGCCAGAAACCCGACCGCATCCTGATCGAGCCGACCGGTCTCGGGCACCCGGCGCAGATCATCCGCACCCTGACCGAACCGCCCTATGCCGGCGTCCTCGATCTGCGCGCCACCGTGACCCTGATGGACGCACGCCACCTGGCCTCGCCCCGCCATCGCGAGCACCCGACCTGGCAGGACCAGATCGCCCTGGCCGATGTACTCCTGGCCAACAAGGCCGATCTCTACAGCGAGGATGACCGCGAGACGCTGCATGCCTACGTCGCCGCGATGCCCTCGCCGCGCCCCCTGGTGGTCGAGACGACTCAGGCCCGCATCGAGCGCGAATGGCTGGACCGGCCCCGGCTGGAGCGCGGCGGTGCCCTGTTCCCCGAGGCCCGCGCCTTCCTCGACGCCGCGACCGAGTCCACGGACCATGACCATGACCATGACCACGACCACGACCATGCCGCTCCCGCGGCAGACGAATGGGTGACC
Source organism: Thioalkalivibrio sp. AKL9 (assembly GCF_000377825.1). Lineage (NCBI taxonomy): Bacteria > Pseudomonadati > Pseudomonadota > Gammaproteobacteria > Chromatiales > Ectothiorhodospiraceae > Thioalkalivibrio > Thioalkalivibrio sp. AKL9. The sequence goes on from NZ_KB905106.1 coordinate 147,914, forward strand.
ATTGACACCCGCGGCGATGGCTACATCGGTCGCAGCTGGCTGATGCCCGAGGGGCAGGTCGTCGACCACGCAACCCTCACAGGGCTCGTCGACAGCTTTACCGGCGACCGCTTGAAAGGACTGGTGGCGACCAACCAGGGCTGGCACCGCATCAACCGCGTGGACGGCCACGGTGGGCTGGAGCCAATGGCCGCCCCCAACACGCCGCTGCGCCCCCGCATCGAGGCCATCCTGCCGGAATCCGATACCGCCGCCCTGGACGCCCTCGCCAAGGCATTCGAAGCCGCACACACCCCGAACACCTGACCCAGCACCCGGCGCCAATCGACGCCTCGTAGGATGCGTTGAGCCCCGCGAAACGCATCAAGACGCACGTTACGGGGAAAGACGCCACGCCGACCGATGCGTTTCGCTTCGCTCAACGCATCCTACAAGTCTGGCGAGGCGAGCCAGGCGGGATCGAGGAAAAACAAGAGGGTAATCACCGCCCCGATCAGGGTGACGGCATGCCGATAGCCGGCCTCCGGCACGCGGCGCACCAGGGCGATACCGAGCCGCGCGCCCAGGATCGCACCGGCCCCGACAGCCAGCAGCCCGGTCGCGACCACCTGCCCGCCCGCGATGTAGACCCCCACCGCCATCAGGGTCAGCACCGAGGAGAGCAGGTTCTTCACCGCATTCGCCCGCGCGAGATCCGTGATCCCCTGGCCACGCAGGATGGCCAGCAGCAGGATGCCGACCCCACCGTTGAAATAGCCGCCGTAGGCACAGCCCAGCCCGGCCCCCAATACCCGCAGCGGCCCCGAGTGCGTCCGCGCGGCCTGATGCTGTAGCCAAGGGCCAAGGGCAAACAGCACCGTGGCCAGCAGCAACAGCCAGGGGATCAGCGCGCGGAACCGGGCATCCCCGGTCAGCAGCAGCACGCAGGCCCCCAGGGCCCCGCCCAGCACCCCCGCCAGCAGCAGGCCCCAGGCCAACCCCCGGCCCAGCTCCTGCCACGCCCCGCGTAACTGCCGCCGATCCGCCAGCACGCTGGCCAGATAGCCGGGCAGCAAGGCCGCGGTCCCCGTGGCATTCGCGGCCACCGGCGGCACGCCAACGCTCATCAGGGCCGGCAGGGTCAGGAAACTGCCGCCACCGGCCACCGCATTCAGCAGGCCGGCGAAGAACCCGGCGGCGAGGAGCAGCAACGCAACGCCGGAGGGCGCAAAGTCCATGCCGCGCGGTATCCCGGCTCAGACGACCTTGCGGTCACTGAACTCGGCGCGGTAGAACCACTCGTTGCCCGGCAAGGAATTGGGGTTGGGAAACACGATGAAGCCCGGCTCCGGGGCACGCACCTCGGTGCCGTCGGCACGCGTACCGATCAGCTCGCCGGCCGCCAGCGGATCGAAGCTCTTCCACTCCCGCGCAAAGCGGTCATCCGGGTGGTCGCGGTCGATCACCTCGACCAGACGCAGCACCTCCGGACTGGCCTGGCCCGCGGTGGCCGGGGCCTCCAGCATGTCCAGATGCGCGAGGGTGTTGCAGATCGCGTTGTACGCCACCTCCGGCGCCTGCGGGTCGTCATGCTGGCCGCATTCCAGGGTCACGCCGTAGCCGCCCTGCGAGCGCATGTACTCGGTGGTGCCGATGCCGTAGCTGGGGTCGGTACTGAGCATCTGCGCGCGCTGGCTGGCGTTCGGGTTCTTCATCCGTCGCGCGACCCCCCGGGCGTAGGTATCCAGCCAGCCCTCGACCATGCGCTGCGGCCCCAGGCAGGCCGCCAGCGCCTGTTCCTCGGCCGCGTGCTTGAAGCCTTCCAGCTCGCCGTCATTATCGCGCGGGCCGAGCATGATGAACGGCTGCCCACCGGTGTGGAACGAGTGCAGATCCAGCAGCACATCATGTGCCGCCAGCAGCGGGCACAGCACGTTGGCGATGCGGTCCTCGAAGTCCTGCGGGTCGTCGGTCACGCGCAGATTGCGGTTCAGGTTGCGCTCGCCCATGCGACTTTCCAGCTGATAGGCCAGCGGGTTGGTGCGCGGCACCAGCGTCAGTTGTCCGCGCAGCAAACGCCGCTGCCCCGACTCCAGCTCCGCGTGCAGGCGTTCGGTGGCCTGGGTGCCACAGGTCTCGTTGCCGTGCACCGCCCCCAGCACGATCAGACGCGGCCCCGGCTCCAGGCCGTGAAAGGTGATCGAACGCAAGGCAGTGGGACGGGACGGATCGGACATCGGGGCAGCTCCGGGCAAGAGACGGGCCTAAAGGCTACCGGAGCGGCCCAGGGGATGCCACGCGGGCATGCCTGACGACATCTGACCAGCGGTCCCCTCAGGGTGTCGGCAGGCCGGCATGCTTCGTCATCCAGGCATCCAGCGCCTCGATCTCCAGCGGCCGACTGTAGAGATACCCCTGACCCAGGGCACAGCCGCGCTCCTGCAGGAAGGCCGCCTGCTCCGCCGTCTCCACGCCTTCGGCGATCACCTGCATGTTCAGGTTGCGGCCCATCGCGATGATGGTGGCGGCGATCTCGCGGTCGGCGCTCTCGCTGGCAACACCATCCACGAAACTGCGGTCGATCTTCAGGACATCCAGCGGATAGGTCCTCAAGGCCGCCAGCGAAGAATACCCGGTCCCGAAGTCGTCGATGGCCAGCTTCACCCCCAGCGCCTTCAGCGCCACCAACCGTGCAATCGCCTGATCGCCCTGCTGCATGATCGCGGTCTCGGTGATCTCCAGCTCCAGCTGGGCGGCCGGGAAGCCGGTCAGCGCCAGGATCTCCGCCACGCGATTGACGAAGTCGCTGCGCTGCAGCTGCACCGGGGACAGATTGACCGCCAGACCGAAATCTCTGGCGCCGCGGTCCAGCAATCGGCGCCCGGCGTCGCAGGCCTCGCGCAATACCCACTCGCCCAGCGCAACGATCAACCCGGTGTCCTCGGCGATCGGGATAAAGCGATCCGGCGGGATCATCTCCCCCTGTGCCGGCTGCCAGCGCAGCAGCGCCTCCATGCCGAAGGGTTGCCCGTCCTCCAGCCGCACCTGTGGCTGGAAATGCAGCCGCAACTCGCCGTTGTCGTCCTGCAGGGCCTGGCGCAGTCGGTTCTCCAGCTCCAGGCGCTCGTCGGCCGCGCGTGTCAGGGCCTGGGTATAGACACTCCAGGTCTGGCGCCCGGATGCCTTGGCCTGGTACATCGCCGCATCCGCGTGCTGGATCAGCGCGGTCACGGTGTCGCCATGATCGGGGTAGAGACTGATGCCGATGCTGCCATTCAGATAGACCGAACGCCCGTCCTCCAGCGTAAAGGGGCGCTCGAAGCTTGCCAGCAAACTGCGGGCGCAGCGCGCGATCTCGTCGTCACTATCCGGGTTCTCCGACACAATCAGGAATTCATCGCCGCCCAGCCGGCCCAGCACATGGGTTGGCCCCAGCACCCCGCGCAGACGCCGCGCGACCTCCACCAGCACCTGATCGCCCGCCGGGTGCCCCATGGAATCGTTCACGTTCTTGAACCGGTCCAGATCGAGATTCAGCACCGCAATCCGGTGCCCATGCATGCGGGCGCGCTCCAGCGCCTGTCCCAGCATCACCTGCAGCTGGTTGCGATTGGGCAGGTCGGTCAGCGCGTCGTTCTGAGCCAGGTACTGCAACTCTTCCTCCGACCGGCGCAGCTCCGACATGTCGGTCAGTACGCCGGCGTAATGCAGGGCATGGCCCTGCTCGTCGTAAACGGTGTTCAGGCTCAGCCACTGCGGGGCCACCTCGCCATTGTGCCGGCGGTTCCAGATCTCGCCCTGCCAGTGCCCCTCTCGCTGGATCCCATCCCACATGCGCTTGAAGAAATCGGCATCGTGCCGCCCGGACTGCAGGAAACTCGGGTTGCGACCCATCGCCTCGGCCTCGGAAAAACCGGTGATGTCGACAAAGGCCGGGTTGACCGCGACGATCCGCGGGGTCAGGTCGGTGATGATGATGCCGTCCCGGGTACTCTCGAAGACCGCCGCCATGCGCCGCAGGCCCAGCAAGGCCTGGCGTCGTTCCAGCGCCGCCCCCAGACTGGAGGCGACGATGCGCGCCAGGCTCTGGTCCGCCTCGGTCCAGCGCTGCGCGCGCCGCACCCGGTCGAGCGCGAGGAACCCGCGGTACTCGCCCTCCACGTACAGGGGTACCAGCAGCACAGCCTGGCTTTGCGAGGCCTCCAGGATCGCGCGTTCCTCATCCGGCAGCTCGCGGGTCAGCACATCGACCGCACCGCCGCCCTGCAGGATCTCGTGCCAGCGCGGCAGGACCGATTCCAGGCTCAGGTTGCGCAGCGGCGGCGGGCGGATCATCTCCTCGGTATCCGAACGCACCCAGTAGTAGCGGTGGATATCCAGGGCCTCGCGCACCCCATGGTCCAGCTCGGCCACCAGTACATAGGCACGGTCGGCGCCAGCCTCCTGCCCCAGTTCGGCCAGCAGCCGGTGGATCACGCTGGCGGGGTTGTCCTCGCGCAACAGCTCCACGGTCAGCTCGGCGGCGGTCCGCAGCGCGCGCTCGCGCTCGCCGAGTGCCTGCGAGACGCGCAGCTTCTGCGCCGCCAGCCCCGCAATCTGGGTGAACTCGTCGATCAACACCCGTTCGCCGGGGTAGGGTCCGCGTGACGCGCCGAGATAAATACCCAGGGTGCCCAGCACGCCACCGTCGGCATCCCGGAAGGGGAACGACCAGCAGGCGCCAAAGCCCGCCCCGCGCACGAGATCGCAGAACCCGGCCCAGTTCGGGTGCGTCCCGCAGTCCTCGATGATCATCGGCTCGCCACTCCAGGCGGCCTCGCCGCAGGAGGCCACTCCCTGGGCAGCGCGGATCCGGCGGGTCGCACTGCGCAGCGGGTCCGGCAGCCGCGGAGCCGCCACGCCGTAGAGTTCCTGACTGTCGGCATCCAGCAGCATGATGCAGGCGTGCAGGTCAGGCGCCAGCGATTCCAGGCCCTTGACCACATCCTCCAGCAGGCGTGGATCGCGCTCTCCCGTGGCCAGGCGTGCCAGTACGTTCCCGCGCACCTCCTGAACGCGCTGGTCCAGCACCCGCCGGGTCACGTCCACCAGACTCCCGGACAGGCCCGTGGCCCGACCCGCGGCATCCAGATTGACCTGGCCGCGCAGCTCCAGCCAGCACAGCGAGCCATCGGCCGCGCGCAGACGGATCTCGGCCTCCAGCCGGCCGTCGTCGGCCTCCGCGGCGCGTGTCAGCAGTCGCGCCGCCACACCGCGATCCTCCAGCGGCATGAACGACAGCATCTCCTCGCCAATCGACAATTCCACCGAATGGCCGGTGACGGCCGTCCAGGCCGGATTGAGGAAACGCCAGCAACCGGCGGCATCGGTCTCGAAGACGATATCGCCGGCGCGTTCGATCACCTCGCGGTAGCGCCGTTCGGAGGCCGCCAGCGCGGCACGTTCCCGGCGCAGCCGCACGCGGGCATACACCTGGTCCAGCAGCATCGGCAGGGTCTTCAGATAGCCCTCGTGCTTGACCGTGTAATCCTCCACGCCCATACGCAGGGCACGCGCGGCGAGCTCCTCGGTGCCTTGCCCCGTCACCAGGATGGTCGGCAGGTCCAGTCCGCGGTCCTCGCGCACCCGACGCGCCAGCTCGAGGCCGTCGATCCCGGGCAACCGGTAGTCCACCAACAGCAAGTCAAAGTCCAGGTCCCCGGCGGCACTTTCCGGTAGCGCCGCCAGGGCCTCCTCTGCGGTGTGCATCGTCGCCAGCTGCACATGCGGGGCCGTGCGCGCCAGTTCGCGACAGGTCAGGCCGACATCGAATTCGCTGTGCTCGACATACAGCACCCGCAGCGGCTCGCGCGCCTCGCTCACACGCAGCTCGCGCCGGGCGCACGCATCCACCACCCGCCGCGGAAGGCACTCCAGGTAGCCATCGGCCTTGGTCAGATATTCATCGGCACCCGCGCGAAACGCCGCCACCACGGTTTCCTGTTCACCGTGGCCGGTGAGCACCAGCACGGCTTCGCCGCGTCCCGCGGCGTGCAGCTCGCTGATCAAGTCGAGACCGCTGCCATCCGGCAGGCGCAGATCCACTACCACACAGTCGAAGCCATCCGCCCCGGTCAGCGCCGCGCGCGCCTCGGCCAGGGACCCCGCCGGGGACACAGCCGCGCCCGGCACCTGGCGTTCCAGGACGCGGCGCTGCAGATCGGCATCTGCCGAGTTATCTTCTACGAGCAGGATTCGCATGGGGTCTCGGGTTGCAAGGGAGCGGCGGCTTCAGCCCGGCGGGTGGTTGAGCAGGCACCAGTAGAGCTCGACCTGTTCGGCAACATCCACGAACTTGGCGAAGTCCACCGGCTTGACGATGTAGGAGTTGGCGCCGCAGTCATAGGCGGTGGCGATGTCGCGGTCCTCGCTGGAGGAAGTCAGCATCACCACGGGGATATGCCGGAAGCGCTCATGCGCACGGATGCGCCGCAACACCTCCAGTCCGTCCACCTTGGGTAGCTTGATATCCAGCAGGATCACCGCCGGCGGTGCCAGTTCGCCACGCTCCCAGCGATCGAGAAACTCCAGTGCCTCCACCCCATCGCGCGCGGTCTCCAGCGGGTTGGAGAGGTTTCTCCGCTCGAAGGCGCGCTGCATCAGATCGATATCCACCGGGTTGTCCTCCACCACCAGGATGGAGGGCTGACGCCCGGCTTGGCTCATCGCGGGAACTCCACCTGGAAGGTGGCCCCCTCGCCCGGCATGCCCTCGGCGCGGATCTCGCCCCGCAACCGGTGAACTGCACGGCGCACCAGCGCCAGGCCGACACCGGTCCCCGGATAGGCCTCGGCACGGTTCAGGCGCTGGAAGATATCGAAGATGCGATCCCGAAACGCCATGTCAAAACCGATCCCGTTATCCCGTACCGTGATCCCGAGTGTAGCGCTGCGGGATTCGGCCTGCACCGTTACCTGCGGGGCCTCGCGCTCGGCACTGAACTTGAACGCGTTCTCCAGCAGGTTGCGCAGGATCAGGGCGACGCCATCCGGGTCACTGACGAAGCAGAGATCGGGATCGATCTCGATACTCACCTCGGCGCGCTCACGCAGCCCCGGATCCACCGACTCCAGCACCTCCTCCACCAGCGCGCGCACGCGGACGGTGCGCTCCTCCAGCGGCCGACGCTCCATGCGCGAGTAAGCCAGAAGATCCGAAATCAGCTCGTTCATCTGCGCCACGCCATTGCGGATATTGCCGAGGAAGGTGCGACCCTCGCCCTCCAGCTGCTCGCCGTAGTCCGCCTCCAGCAGCTGGCTGTAGCCCTCGATTCCACGCAGGGGTGCCTTCAGGTCGTGGGAGACGGCATAGGAAAACGATTCCAGTTCCTGGTTGAGCGCCTGCAGGGCCGCCGTGCGTTCCGCCACCCGCTGTTCGAGCGTGGCATTCAGGTTGCGCAGTTCCAGTTCGTTGCGCTTGAGCTCGGTCACCTCCAGCACCGTCCCCTGCACGTAATGCAGGCCGTCGGCGCGCTCGATCGGCGCCTCCATGGTGAGACTGAACCAGGCCTCCTCGCGCACCTCGGGCCGGGCCTTCAGGAGCAACCGCTGGGGCCCGGGCCGGCCGTCGGCGATCAGGGTCTCCAGCGCCGCGGAGAAGCGCGCCCCGTCCGCGGACTCGAGGTCGAAGAAATGGCGGGCAAACGACTCCAGCGTCGGCTTGCCGTAGTGGGCATCACAGCCCAGCAGCCCATACAACCGATCGGACCACCACAGCTCGCGGTTCTCCAGCAGGTACTCCCAGCTGCCCAGGCCGGCGTGGCGCTCGGCCTGACTCAGGCGATCCACCTGGCGCGCCAGGGCGGCCTCCGCCTGCTTGCGCGCCTCGATATTGCGCAGCGTCACCAGCAGCAGCTTCTCTCCGGCGATCTCGGTGACCTGCAGGTTGGCCTCCACCCAGAACCCGTGGCCGTCACGGTGCCGGGCGCGCCACTCGAACACCAGCTGTTCGCCACGCCGGGCGCGCTCCATCAGGGCCTTCTGACGCTGAACGTCGAATCCGGTCTCGTCCGCGCTAAGATCGTCCACGTTGCAGGCCAGCAGCTCGGCACGGCTGTAGCCGTACATCTTCTCGGCCGCAGCGTTGATCCCGATCAGGGCCTCGGTATCCAGGTCTTGCAGCAGGATCGCCTCCTGCACGTTGTCGAAGATCGCACGGAAGCGCGTCTCGGAATCACGCAGGTCCTGCTCGGCGCGCCGGCGTTCGGTCACGTCCACCAGCAGGCCATTGATACGGATCACCTGTCCGGACTCGTCACGGGTCAGCCAGGTCCGGTCTTCCAGCCAGACCCAGCCGCCCGTTCCGTCCCGCAGGCGATACAACTGGGTGTAACGGTCCGGGCCACGCTCGATGTGCGCGGCGACCTCGGCCACGATGCGGTCGATATCGTCGGGATGAATCAGGTCGGCATAGTGCACCTCGCCGCGCAGCAGGGCATCGCGGGCAATGCGCCAGCGCTCGATATTCGGGGAGACAAAGGTGACCGGCCAGCCGGGGGTGGTCGCCCACTCGATGGCAACCACCGGGGAACGTTCAACAATCCCGGTGAGCCGGCGCGCCTCGCGCGAGGCGCGGTCACGGGCCTTGAGGGGAAAATATACCAGCAGGAACAGGAGGATGGCCGTCACCACCACGTAGCCCCAGCCCTTGAGGGTCTGCAACTGCCCCAGCAGCTCCAGATCGTCGACCATCAGCAGCAGGGCCCGGTCGGACAGGGCGATCCAGAGCAGCCCGACAACCAGATACAGCACGGCGATGAGTAACGCGGTGCGCCCCGCGCTGGGTTTCCACCTTCCCTTGTTGCCTCCCGCCATGCCATTCCTCCGACCGCCACGGAGACGCGGCCGGCATTCCCTGCCCGCCAGCTGTCCTGTCTCGAGCATCGACCACCCGTGGCCCAAGCGCAACCCAGGGCAGGCGGGGCCGGTTTGCGGGCTTCGGAGCGCGGTTCGAAAATGGTATTCTTCGCCGCTCCCGCAAGCGGACGCAGCGATGTTCAAGCAACTCGAAGGCGAGCCCCGTGGCGAGCGCCACCCGACTCCAGCGGTCCTGGATCGCCTGAAGCTCAATGCCGGCGGGCTGATCCCCGCCATTGCCCAGCAGCACGACACCGGCGAGGTCCTGATGCTGGCGTGGATGAACCGCGAGGCCCTGGACGAGACCCTGGCGACGGGACGCGTCTGCTACTACTCGCGCTCGCGCCAGGCGTTGTGGCGCAAGGGCGAGCAGTCCGGGCAGGTGCAGCAGCTGCATTCGCTGCACCTGGACTGCGACGGCGACACCCTGCTGCTGAAGGTCGACCAGACCGGCCCCGCCTGCCACACGGGGCGGCGCAGCTGCTTCTACCTGCAGGTCGGACAGGACACCGTCGTGGTGACCAGCGATCCCGAGATCGCCCCCGAGACGCTGTACGGCAAGGACACCGGGCAATGAGCGCGGCCCGGACCCTCAGACTGCACAACACCCTGGGCGGGCGCGACGAGCCGTTCGTGCCCCAGGACCCGGAGCGGGTGACGCTCTACGTCTGCGGCCCCACCGTGTACAACCGCGTGCACATCGGCAACGGCCGGCCGGTGGTCGTGTTCGACGTGCTGTTCCGCGTGTTGCGCGAGCTCTACGGCCCGGATCACGTGGTCTACGCCCGCAACATCACCGACGTCGACGACAAGATCAACAAGGCCGCCGCCGACAACGGCGAGCCCATCGCCGCGCTGACCGAACGCTTCACCCGGGCCTTCCACGAGGACATCGCCGAACTCGGCACGCTCAAGCCGACCCTCGAGCCGCGCGCGACCGAACACATCCAGCCGATGATCGAGCTGATCGAACGCCTGATCGAACGCGGCCACGCCTACGTGGCCGACGATCACGTGTTGTTCGACGTGACCTCCTACCCGGACTACGGCGCCCTGTCCGGGCGCTCGCTGGCGGACATGCAGGCCGGCGCCCGGGTCGAGGTCGCCGACTACAAGCGCCACCCCGGCGACTTCGTGCTGTGGAAGCCGGCCGCGGCGGGCGAGCCCGGCTGGGAGAGCCCCTGGGGCACGGGCCGCCCCGGCTGGCACCTGGAGTGCACGGCGATGATCCGCAGCCACCTGGGCCCGATGATCGACATCCACGGCGGCGGGCACGACCTGGTGTTCCCGCACCACGAAAACGAGATCGCCCAGGGCTGCGCGGCCGAAGGCTGCGACGAGCATGGCACGCACTACGCCCGCTACTGGGTACACAACGGCCACCTGACCATCGACGGCGAGAAGATGTCCAAGTCACTGGGCAACTTCCAGCTACTGCACGACCTGCTGCAGCACTACCCCGGCGAGGTCCTGCGCCTGGCGCTGCTGTCGCGCCACTACCGCGCCCCGCTGAACTTCTCGGAAGAGACCCTGACCCAGTCGCGCAACAGCCTGAATGGCCTGTACCGCGTACTGCGCGATGTGGCCGACATCGAGGCCGACGACATTGCTGCCTCCGACACGGCAGTGTTCACGGCGCTGCTGGATGACCTGAACACCCCCGCCGCGATCACCGCGCTGCACCGCATGACCGACGCCCTGGCAACAGCATCCGACGATGCCGAACGGGCCCGCCGCAAGGGTGAACTGCTGGCGGGCGCCGCCCTGCTGGGTCTGCTGCAACAGGACCCGGCCGCGTGGTTTCAGGGCGACGCCGGGGACGATGACCTGGCCGCCTGGGTGGAGGAGCGCATCGCCGCACGCAAGGCCGCGCGCCAGGACCGCGACTTCGCCAAGGCGGATGCCATCCGCGACGAACTCGTCGCGCGCGGCATCGAGCTGGAAGACACGCCGGATGGCACGCGCTGGCAGCGCGCCACCTGAAGCCGATGCATCTGCGCCCCTGGCTCATGCGATTGACGCTGGTTCTGGGTCTGCTCCTGCCGGCCGGCGCGCTCGCCCACCCGCATGCGTGGATCGACCTGCGCATGGGGCTGGTCTTCGACGATGCCGGCAACCTGGCGAGCATGGAGCAATCCTGGCGCATCGACCCGACCTACAGCCACATGCTGCTGGAAGACCTGACCCGGGACCTCGACGGTGCCACCGGCATCGATGCGGCGCTGGAACACGCCGCCGAACGCATGCTCGGAAACCTGGCTGCCTATGACTACTTCACCGAACTGAACCTGGGCGACGAGCGCCTGGACGTGCCGCAGGCCCGCAACGCGCGCCTGACCCTGGAGGACCGGCGCCTGCACCTGCGTTTCGAGCTGCCGCTGGACGAACACGACATCACCGCCGGTGACGCCTTCACCTACCGCGTCTTCGACCCGGAATACTGGATCGAGATCCGGCACGATCCGGACGACATCGTCTTCGTGGAGAATCGACCCGGTTGCGAGGTCGCCGTCACCGAGCCCCGACCGGACCCGCAGCTGATCCGCTACGCCGCCACCCTGGAACGTTCGGACCGCAGCCCGGTCAACGACCTGGGCCGTCACTTCGCGGAAACCGCCACGCTGGAATGCGACTGAGCCTGGTGCTGCCGCGCGATCGGACGCCACGCACACCACACCGCAGACTGAGTGTTATACAGTAACGCCATGCGCACCGACCAAGACCTGTTCCGACGCCCTTCCCTCAACCTGCTACTTCTGTTGCTGGCCCTGCTGTTTGGCGGCTCCGGACTCGTGCAGGCCGAGACCGGCCACCCGCTGGGCGCCCCCACCGGGGCGCCCGCCGAACGCGACGCGCCCGCCAGCGGCAATCAGGCGCCAACCCCACTGGTTGAGCCCCCGAGCCACCTGGAACGCCTGACCGGCTGGATGCTGCAGACCCAGCGGCAGTTGCACCGCAGCCTGACCGAGGGCCTGCACGCCCTGCGCGACGGTCCGACCGCACAAACCGCCGGGGCACTCATCCTGGTCAGCCTGCTCTACGGGATCTTCCACGCCGCCGGCCCCGGCCACGGCAAGGCGGTGATCAGCGCCTACCTGCTGACCCAGCCGCAGAACCTGCGGCGCGGCATCCTGCTATCCACCGCCTCCGCGCTGGCGCAGGGCGTCACCGCCATCGCCCTGGTCGGTGTGTTGATCGGCCTGTTCGGCTGGCTGGCCCGCGACACCCTGGGTCAGGTACGCACCCTGGAGATCGCCAGCTTCGCCCTGGTCGCGCTGCTCGGGCTGTGGCTGATGGTTCGTGCCCTGCGCCATGCGTGGCGGCTGCATCGCGCCCACCGCGCTCAAGCCCACGATCACGATCACGATCACAATCATGCGCACGAACACGACGCGCACTGCGGCTGCGGCACCCCGCACCACGTGGATCCCAACCAGCGTGGTACCTGGTGGGGCACGGTGCTGGCCGTCGGCATTCGCCCCTGTTCCGGCGCGGTGCTGATCATGGCGGTCTCCACCGCCCTGGGCCTGGCCTGGGCTGGCGTGGCCGCCGTGCTGGCGATGTCACTGGGCACGGCGGCGACGGTCTCGGTGCTGGCGACCCTCGCCGTCTCCGCGCGTGACTGGACCCGTCGCTGGCTGGGCCCGACGCGCATGGGCCGGCTCACCTACATTGGGCCGTCCCTGGGCCTCGCCGGGGGCGGCGTGATCGCCCTGATCGGTCTCAGCCTGGTCCTCGGCGCCATCGCCTACCAGCCCGTTGCCCACCCGCTGGGGATTCGCTAGGTTTGATCCCTCGACAGGTTGTCCACGGGGCCCCGCTTGCCCCGGATGGACGCCTCCTCTAACGTCCGGGTCATCGGACCCTAGCGCGCGAGGCCCTCATGTCGTCGACCACCATCACCCCGGAACAGGCCCCCACCCTGCCGGCGCTGTTCCGCACCCGGGTCTCCATGAGTCGGGATGCCCCGGCCTATCGCCACTTCAGCGCCGACGACCAGACCTGGAAGCAGACCACCTGGGGCGAAATGGCCGCGATGGTGGATCGCTGGCAGGCTGCGCTGGCGCGCGAAGGTTTCAAGCCCGGGGAACGCGTTGCGCTGATGCTCGGCAACTCGCGCGAGTGGGTCGCCCTCGACCAGGCCGCCAGCGAACTGGGGCTGATTACCGTGCCGCTGTACACCGACGACCGCCCCGACAACGTCGCCTACATCATTGGCCAGACTCAGGCCCGCCTGCTCTTGCTGGGCGAGAGCATGCACAACCGCCGCCTGTCCGAACACTTCGAAAACATGCCCTCGCTCAAGCGCATCGTCTGCCTGGGCCACACCGAAGGCGAGCCCGATGACTCGCGGGTGATGGACCTCGACCGCTGGCTGGAGCGCGGCGACCCCGACCACGTGCATCGCCCGGACCTGGACCCCCTGGGCCTGGCGACCATCGTGTTCACCTCCGGCACCACGGGGCGACCCAAAGGCGTGATGCTGTCGCATCGCAATATTCTCGACAACGCCCAGGCCTCTTCCACCGCCGGACCGCTGTCGGATACCGACCGCTTCCTCTCCTTCCTGCCCTTGTCCCACATGCTGGAACGCACCGGCGGCTATTACATGCCCATGCTGATCGGCGCCGAGGTCGCCTTCGCGCGCTCTATCCAGGGTCTGGGCGAGGATCTGATGTCCGTGCAGCCCACTGTGCTGATCTCGGTCCCGCGCATCTACGAACGTGTGCATGGCCGCATCCAGGCCGGCCTGAAGGAGAAATCCGCGATCGGCCGTGGCCTGTTCAAGGCCACGGTGGCCATTGGCTGGCGCCGCTTCGAATACCGGCAGGGCCGTGCATCCTGGTCCCCGGGCTTGTTGCTGTGGCCCCTGCTGGAGCGAATCGTGGCACAAAAGGTGCTGAATCGCCTGGGCGGCAAGCTGCGCTTCGCCGTATGCGGCGGCGCGCCGCTGCCGCCACCGATTGCCCGCTTCTTCATCGGCCTCGGCCTCCCGGTACTGCATGGCTACGGCATGACCGAATCCAGCCCGGTGGTCAGCGTCAACACCCCGGACGACAACCTGCCCGCCTCCATCGGCAAGCCCCTTCCGGGGGTCGAAGTAAAGATCGGCGAAATGGACGAGCTGCTTACCCGTTCCAGCAGCGTCATGCTTGGCTACTGGAAGAACGAAGAGGCCACCGCCTCCACGATCGACCAGGATCACTGGCTGCACAGCGGGGATCAGGCACGAATCGACGACGATGGCCGCATCTTCATCACCGGACGCCTGAAGGATATCCTCGTACTGACCAATGGCGAGAAGGTCCCACCGGCGGACATGGAGATGGCCATCGCCCTGGATGCCCTGTTCGATCAGGTCATGGTGGTCGGCGACGGCCACTCCTTCCTGAGCGCCCTGGTGGTCCCCGAACCCGAGGCCTGGGCGACCTTCGCCGAGGACCACGACCTCGACCCCAGTGCCGCCGGACGCCTGTCGCGTGCTACCGAGCGCGCCCTGCTCCAGCGCATGCAGTACCAGCTACGCGACTTTCCCGGCTACGCCAGGATCCGCCACGTCCACGTGGTGCACGAACCCTGGTCAGTGGACAACGGCATGCTGACCCCGACCATGAAGCTCAAGCGCCCGGTCATTACCAAGCACTACGCCAAAGCCATCGAGGCCATGTACGCCGGCCACGACTGATCTTTTTCTGTCGGTCGCCACGAAGCGCACGAAGGCACCCAAAAACGAAAAAGGCCCCGCAGCGCAATGCCGCGGGGCCTTGAGGGGCGCGCCAGGCGCGCTGCCGGCTCAGATGAACAGGCAGATATCGGACTCGCCGGCGAACTCGAAGAACGCGGCGGCCCCGGCGTATTCCACGCCGTCGATGAATTCGCTGGTGTCCATGTCGAACAGGTCCACCGTCATCTGGCAGGCAATCATGCGTACCTCGGCCTCCAGGCACAGCTCGCGCAGGTCGCCCAGATCGGAGACGCCCTTCGCCGCCATCTTTTTCTTCATCATCACGGTCATCATCTTCTGCATGCCCGGCAGGGCCTGCAGAAGCACCGGCATCGGCATCGGCATCGGCATGCCCGGATTGCCCAGCGAGGTCACCTGCAGGTCCAGCTTCTTGCGCAGCAGCTGCAGGCCGTAGAAGGTAAAGAACACCTCGCAGTCGTAGCCCAGAGCGGCCGCCGTGGAGGCGAGGATGAAGGGCGGATAACCCCAGTCCAGGCTACCCTTCGTGGCAATGATGGCCATCTTCTTTTGATCACTCATTTCTACTTTCTCCTCCAGTGGTAACAGGAATCGGATCCGCCACAGCCCCCTGCGCACGATCCGTCCCCAGTTGGTTAAAAGCCCGTGGGTGTCGGGGCGGGAGAGCCTACTGCTCCGACGCCTGACGCCCCCTGCGCCAGTCTCGGATCAGTGCACACCCGGCACAAACCCCCAGCGCTGCCATGCTGGCCCATACCGAGATGGGCACCAGGATCATGGCCAGCGCGAACATAAGCCACGCCAGTATGGTCATCGTTCTCCTCCTGCACAACATTAGCGGCCGGTAATCGCACCCGCTGGTCGTGCTGCTTGCTGCGAGCCGGCGCAGGAGGAGGCATCATGCCTGCCCCTACCCCTAGCGCCTCTCCGGCGCCTCCGGCTCGGCGTAATCGCGGGGCGCATCCGTGCCCGGCGTCGGGTCAGGGACCGGGGCTTCCGGCTCCTTCGGGTTGTAGACATCGCTGGCCGAGGCCCGCCCGCCCTGGCGCGAGACCGGGCTGGCATCCACAAACTGGTTGTTCAGGCGCTGGATGTAGGCCTCGGCGCGGTCGCGCAGCTGATGCAGGCGGCCGATCATCCGCCGTCCCAGACCCAGCGGTGCTCGTCCCATCATCGGGCGCCAGGGACGCGTGTTCTTCTCGAAGGCCGCGCGCCAGTTACCGGCGGGGGTCTCGGTCGGCAGCGTCCGCGCGATGCGGCGCGCCAGCCAGCGGCGATTGAAGAAGTGAATCCCGCCGAGCACGATGGCCAGCACCACGATGCCAAAGACCGTCAGCAACGGGCGCTCGCCCATGGACTGCCAGACGCTGCCATCGGTCCACGGGGCCACACCACCAGTCCACTGGTAGCCAATCAGGCCCAGGATCACCGCGACCACCGCGAACATCCCGGCGTCGAACTGCATGACACGGCGGCGCCAGCGTGCGAGCGCACGTTGCAGCGCCGGCATGACGTCCATCTCGATGGATTCGGCGATCGCCTGCAGCGAGCCAAGGATCCGGTAGGAACGCGAAGAACTGATCTCCTGGATCTTGGCGTGGATCTCCTGACGGTCGCGCCGGGATTTTTCCTCGTAGCGCTCGCGCACCTGAGGATCGCCGATCTCGACCGCCGCACTCTCGTTGTACAGGCAATAGAAGCGCCCGGTGGCATTGCCCTGACGCACCACGGCGCGCTGCCAGGCGGAAACAACCTCTTCCAGGTTGTCCTCGCGCCAGGTGGTGTCGATCTGGTTAAGGATAAACACCAGTTTGGTGAAATCATTGCGTTCGGCGACGCGATTGACCAGGTGCTCCAGGGTGTCGCGCATCGCGCCCGGTTCCGGGTGGCGGGCATCGAAGAACACCAGTACCAGGTCGGACAGATCGATGATGTGGTCGGTCAGCTGCAGGATTGTCGCGCGCTGCTCGTCGGCATCGAACCCGGGAGAGTCGATGATGATGCGCCCGCGCAGATGCTCCGCGCGCGCGGTCTTCATCGCGAGGAAATGATCCACCGTACGCCCGCCACCGTCGGTGATGCGCTCGATCTCGTCGGATACGCGATAGAACGGGAAACGCGGATCGCCGTCCAGCGCGAGCCCCGGCAGCTCCTGCACGTGCTCGCTTCCGCCGTAGCTGATCACGGTGAACTTGTCGTCTACCGCCTGCGAACCGCTGCGCTGCACGGTGGTGCCCACGTATTCGTTGATGAAGGTGGACTTGCCGGCCGAGAACGTCCCCAGCATGGCGATCATCGGCCACCAGGAGATGGTGAAGGCGTAGGAGTCTTCGGTGGGATCCAGCAGACCGGCCGCATAGCCGACCCGGTCCAGATCACGGAAGGGGTCGACCACCCCCTTCAGGACCGGATTCTCTTCGGCAAGGCGGTCGCTGAGCAGCTTGAGCTGCTTGCGTACCCGAGGGCCAGGACGATTGAACATGCGGACTCCGTCAGTCGAAACGCGTGATCAGCGCGGGTAATACGGCCCCGGCGAACCCCGGACCGGACCGCTCTGATCGGTGAATGGGTTGAACATGTTCATCATACCCATGGGCGCCCCCACATTGCGATTCAGACTCCACATGTCCTGTTGCATGCCCGTGATCGCGCCCGCCATCACGCTGGTATCGCGCGTCATCGAGCCGATATTGGCATCCATCGAGCGCGTATTGCCCGCGATCACCGCCACTTCCTCGTTCATTACCCGCATGGTGTTGTTGATGTCCGTCATCTGGTGGTCCATCGAGGCCATGTGCCCGGCGATGGTGGACATGTCGCGATCGACCACCTGGGTCATCTGGGCGATCTCCTGGGTCAGCTGGCTGACATCCCGCGTCAGGCTGGTGATCAGCCAGAACCCGTAGATGGCCAGGACCACGAAGGCCAGCAAGGCGGCGTACACAATCAGCTCCACACGCCGGGAGCGGGCATCCGCCTTGTCCGCCTCGTCGCGGACCCTGTTGAAATCACTGTTACTCTCGTCACTCATTGAACGCCCTTGGTCGATGCATGGAATCGGGTTCGCTACCCCCGTCAGAAGGCGCCGACGGCGGCGCGGTCGATGATTTCCTCCAGTGATTCCTTCACAAAAATGGCCTGCTCGCGCAGATCCCCGGGCAGCGGCCGCCCTCCGTGGATCATCGGCTCCAGATCCAGCGTCATCAGCCACAGATTGCCCTCGGCATCTTCCTGCAGCACGATCCGGCACGGCAGATACGCAGCCATCGCCGGGCTGTGGCGAACCATCTGCGCGGCAATCGCCACATCACAGAACATATAGATCTTCAGGAACGGAAAGTCCTCCCCGGTAACGCTGCGTACCTCCTCCCCCATCGGCAATTCGCCGACGTTGCGGAGATTCAGCTCGTTGGCCACCAGCCGCAGAATATCCTCGACCTCGTCGACCGCCAGGCCCGCGTCCACCTTGCGCTTGTAGACCATGGCCTCCGCGGCATCGCCGGTCTCCAGCACCGTGCGGGCCATCTGCGAATAGACCTTGGGCGCCTGGGAATCCAGCGAGCGGACCTGACCGAGGTAGGGCTCGAAAGCAAAAATGGCATACCCCACCCCGATCAGTGCCAGCAATCCGATCACGACCAACGCATTGCGTATGAAGCGCATGAAGCTCTCCTGCTCGGTGCCCGCCGTCCGGTGATCACCGGACGCGACACATTATTGTTTCTTGCGGCGGTTGCGCCCGAACAGGGCTACAGCCAGGGCATCCAGCTCGGCGGCGGCCTTGCCCCGCGGCTCCAGTTCCTGCACCGAGAGCCCCTCGCTAAAGGATCGGCGAAAGGCCATGCGCTGCTTCAGCCGCGGCTTCAGCAGACGGACTCCATCGATCTGTTGCAGGGCCTCCCAGGTCTCGTCCGTTTCGCGCACGGCCTGGTGGGTATCCGCCCGGTTGATGAACACCAGAATCTCCGGCTTCTTGCGGGACCCTCGCGCCTTCTGAATGCGCTGCACAAATCGATACGTGGACCAGACATCCGCCTGGCTGGGCGGCACCGGAATCAGGACCCGATCCGATCCTTTCACGGCCTCCAGTAGCGACTCCATGTCCGACGCACCGACGTCGATCAGCAACTCGTCGTAGTCGCCCTGTCCCGCACGCGCAGCTTCAAGGTCGGCCACACCGTCCAGCGCCGGCTGATAGCCTTCCTCCCGACGCACCGCCAACACATCGCTCAGGGTGGCCTGCGGATCCAGATCCACCGTTAGCGCACGACGGCGCCCCTCCAGCAACCATAAGGCCAGATTGAAGGCGACTGTACTTTTGCCCGTACCGCCCTTCAGGTTGGCTACAACGGTCTGCATGTCGGCTCCTTGCGGGGAGAATGCTGACCAATGGACTCGTAACCCATCCATTGGTCAGCACTTTCAGTAAAAAGGGCCTGCCCGAAAAACGGGCAGGCCAGTTACAACGGGTTTTGGACTTAGTTGCCCTGACCCTGTTGCTGCTGCGGCATCTGACCCTGCGGGCCCCAGCCCTGCTGCGGACCATAGCCGTAACCCGGACCATAGCCGTACCCCGGATGGCCATAACCGTGGCCATAGCCGCGGCCGTAGCCGTCACCATAGCCATGGCCATAACCGTGGCCATGACCGCGACCGCGGGCGGAGAAGTCAAAATCACCGCCACCCATCATGTCGCTCATCATATCGCCCATGCCGTGACCACGGCCGTAACCCGGGCCGCCGAAGAACGGCATGCTGGGGCCGTAGCCGTAACCCGGGCCATAGTGGCCAGGACCACCGTAACCGGGGCCGCCCCACTGGGCGGAGGCCATCATCGGGGCGGCCAGGCCACCCAGGGAAACGGCGAGAACTGCTGCTTTAACGAACTTATTCATGGTGCTACCTCCTGAAGGAGTCATGCCCTCAAATTGAATGCGTGCACGCGGGGAGGGCTTCTCGAATGCACGCTTAACCGTCAGGGGAACGGGAAACCGCCCATTCCCCAGGGGAAGGCCGAGAACGGCCCGCCCATTCCCGGGTAACCGGATTGGCCCGGATACCCGTATGGATAACCCCCCGGCATCCCGCCGGGGGCGTGGAAGGGCACAGAGCCCATCCCGCCCTGAGGCCCGTAAGGCCCATAGGCCCCAGGGCCAAAGCCGGGCTGGTAACCCCCGGTCGGCGCCTCGCGTGATTCCGCCCGTCGGGACGGGTCGTAATCACGGTCGGGAAAACGCCCATGCGAGCGTTCCGGCGCCGAGCGCTGCACCTCCGGCGCTGCGGAGGCCCAGGGGTTCTGGCGATCACTCGCCACCAGGTCGGCGGTCGGCAAGAGACAGCCCGCAGCCAGCAGCACCCCGAGAATCGGGGCGATCCTGCGCCGCTGGTGTTCCTGTTGACCGCACTGCCTGCCTTGCATGGCGAACCGCCTCCATCTGGCTTCCACTCCGGCCGACAACCGCGTCGACCGGGAATCAATCACCGATCCAGGATCAGTAATCACCACCTTCCTGCATGGACTCACGACGCTCCTGCATCATCTCCATGCGCCGCTCACGCTGGCGCTCCATCTCTTCCTCGTACGCCTTGCGCCCGGCCTCCATGGCCTTCTGCCGCGCCTCACGCATGGCTTCCATCTCTTCCATGCGCTCCTGGCGCTCGGCGTGCTGGGCCTTGATGCGCTCACGCATCTCTTCCGGCATGTCTTCCGGCAGGTTGTCCGGATCAAACGCCGGCATCTGGCCGTAACCCGGTCCCGGGCGCTGCTGCATGCCGTAGCCCGGCTGCATCATCCCCGGGTGACCGAAACCACCCTGCTGGGGACCGGGGCCATAGCCGTAGCCCGGGCCATACCCAGGACCGTAGCCCTGATGGCCGCGACCATACCCCTGGCCATACCCATCACCGTGGCCACGGCCATAGCCTTGCCCATGGCCGCGCCCGGACATACCAAAACTAAAGTCGCCGGAGCCTTCGCGCTGCTGCATCATCCCGCCACCGGGATGCGCACCCATACCCTGCTGGCCATACGGGCCATGCCCGTACGGACCCGGCACCGGACCCTGCTGCCCCATCGCCGGACCCTGGCCGTAACCCTGACCCTGCTGTTCATCGGCCTGGGCCACACCCAACGCCAGAACCGAGGCCACAGCGGCACTCGCCAGCGTCGTACCGATCGTTCGAGTATTAAATCGCTTCTTCATTACGAACCTCCTTGAGGTCTTACTTGCATGTTCATTTAAGTCGAATACCGCGCCGGGCGCGGCCCTTGCCGGGCGTCCCCGACTTTCCTCCCCCCTTGGGGGTATTACCGCTGTCCTTGCGGCCGGTCTTGCTGCTCGTGGTGGCGGGCTTGGTCGTTCCGCCGGTCTTCTTGTTGGATGTCGTGGAAGTGCGCTTGTTCACTGCCCCGGCACTGGTTTGGGTCGCGCTCTTTGAGCCGGCTGCGCGCCGCGAACCGCTGCCGGAAGTCGTAGACTTCGGACCCGCATCCTTGCCCGCCGCCTGGGTGTTGGTAGCGCTTGTCTTCCTGGCCGTCGTCCCGGAGGAGCGACCCGCGGGCTTTTTCGCAGTCGAGGGCTTGTTCTGACCCGTCGCCTTGGGTGAAGCGCTAGAGGCGGTACCTGTTCCGGAGCCCGTCTGGCCAGCGTCCGATTTCGGCGCAGCGGCCGATTTTCTGGAAGGGCTCGTCCGGGTCGCCGTCGTCTTCTTTGCGGGCGCCTTCTCAGACTCACGGTTTGGTTTCGTTTTGGGGGCCGAGACGGCGGTCCGGGCACCACTGCCCGCCGCAGCCGACGGGGCCGAAGCGCGGTTCTGGGCGGAGGCCGAACTCGCGGATTCAGCGTTGGCGTCACGTGGCGGCGCCGGTTTCGGATCTTGCTTCGGTGCGGGGTCTGCCGAGCGCTCGGTCGACACCACGTCGGAGCCCATTCCACCGGAGCCGGAGCCCGAGCCCGCCGCTGGCGGCGAACCATTGCCACCACCGGCCGGGCTGCTTGGCCCTCCGGTGGACGTCGGACCGGCCGGGGGCGGGCCGCCGCCATCTCGATTGCGCCGACGCTCGATGAACGAACGGATTAGGCGCCACACCGCCAGGGCCAGGTCGCGCAGTCCCTCCAGGAAGGCCAGGGCCAGGCATTTCAGGTACAAGCCACCATATTGCACGGCCTGGGTCACCGGGCCGCCTTCACGGGGGCCGAAAATGTCCTTGCCTTCGGTTGCGGCGCCCGGATCGGATGCGGCCGCCATGCCCGCACCTCCATGGCCATTACCGTTACCGTTGCCATTGCCGGGCGCACATCCCACTGCCGCCTCGCCGTTTTCATCCAGGCTGGTCGGGCAGAAGGCACGGCGCCCGGAGATGCAGCCCAGCGGGATCACCACCAGGGTCAGCAGCGTGGCTACCACCGTTCCGAACATCAGCGAGATCGCCATGCCCTGGAAGATGGGGTCAAACAGGATCACGCTGGAGCCGGCCAGCAGGGCCAGCGCGGTGATGATGATCGGACGGGTGCGGGCCTGGCAGGCCATGATCATCGCGTCGCGTACGTCATGGCCCTCGTCCACCGCCTGGCGACCGAAGTCCACCAGCAGGATCGAGTTCCTGACAATAATCCCCGCAAGGGCTATGAAGCCGATCATCGAGGTCGCGGTGAACTCGGCGTTCATCAGCCAGTGGCCGGGAATGATGCCGATCAGGGTCAGCGGGATGGGCGCCATGATGATGCCCGGCAAGACGAAGTTCCCGAACTCCCAGACCACCAGCATGTAGATCAGGATCAATGCGATGGCGAAGGCGATGCCCATGTCACGGAAGGTCTCGTAGGTCACCGTCCACTCGCCGCCCCACTCGAACGCCGTGGAGCCATCATTGGGCGGCGGCCCCAACCAATGGGGTTGCACCTGGCTTCCATCCGGCAAGCGGTAGTCCGCCAGCTGCTCCTGGACTTCGAGCTGACCGTACACCGGTGCGGCCAGGCGACCGACCACCTCGCCGGTCACATATTCCACCGGCCGCAGATTCTTGTGATAAATCGGCTCGTCCTGCGGGCGCTGGACAAATTCGCCCAATTCAGCCAGCGGGATCGACCCGCCCTGTTGGGTGAACACCGGCAGCATCTCCAGCTGCCGGACGTCATTGCGCGTGGCCATTGGCAAGCGCATCTCGATCAGATGCGGTTCGACCAGGGATTGCGCCTTCACGTCACCCAGGATCTGCCCGCCAATCGCAGTCTCCAGGGTGCGGTTGATGGTCTCGACGGTCACACCGCGCCGCAGGGCCTTGTCGCGGTCCACGTCGAAATGCCAGACCTCGTGCGGCGCTTGCAGGAAGCTGTCCACATCCGCCACGTGCTCCGCACCGGCGAACATGCCCTCAAGGTCGCGAGCCACGGCCCGACGGGTCGCGGCATCGGGGCCGTAGACCTCGGCGACCACCGATTGCAGAACCGGTGGGCCCGGCGGCATCTCGACTACCTGGATGCGTGCACCAGCGGCCTGAGCCATCGGTGTGAGCAGCTTGCGCGCCTCGGTAGCAATCTCGTGCGAGGTCCGGCTGCGGTCACCCTTGTCCACCAGCTGTACCTGGATATCGCCCTGCCAGGGCTTGTCGCGCAGGTAGTAGTGGCGCACCAGGCCGTTGAAATTGAACGGCGAAGCGGTGCCGACGTAGGACTGCAGCCCCACGACCTCGTCCATCTCGCGCAGCACACTGGCCATGTCATGGCTCAGGGTCGCGGTCTCGGTCAGGGCCGTGCCCTCGGGGAAATTCACCATCACCTGAAATTCGGGCTTATTGTCCAGCGGTAGCATCTTCACGCGGACATCGGTCGTCATGAACAGGCTGGCCGTCAGGAAGAAGACGACGATGACTCCGATCAGAAAGGCGTAGCCCCGAACCTTGTTGTCCGCCAGCCCCGGGATCACCGTGCGGTAGAAACGGCCGAGCTTCTCGGCCTGACGGTGCTCCTTGTCCGTGGCCTTTTCCAGATACGCCATGCTCGGGCGCAGGCGCTGGGTCAGCCACGGGGTGAACACGAAGGCCGCGACCAGCGAGAACAGCATGGCGACCGACCCGAGCACCGGAATCGGCTGCATGTACGGACCCATCATCCCGGAGACAAAGCCCATCGGCAGCAGGGCTGCGATGACCGTAAACGTGGCGAGGATCGTGGGGTTACCGACCTCGCGCACCGCATCCACCGAGGTCTCGGTATCGATACCGCGCTTCATTAACCAGCGTCGGTAGATGTTCTCGACCACCACGATGGCGTCGTCGACCAGGATGCCGATGGAGAAGATCAGCGCGAACAAGCTGACGCGATCAATGGTATAGCCCAGCACCCAGGCACTGAACACCGTGAACAGGATCACCACCGGGATCACGATGAGCACCACCAGCGCGGCGCGAATCCCCAGGAACAGTCCAACCAGGATGGTCACCGCGAAGGTGGCGATGAATAGCTTGAAGATCAACTCGTTGACCTTCTCGTTGGCGGTCTTGCCATAGTCCCGTGAAACCGCCACCTCGACGTTATCCGGGATGACGCTGCCTTTCAGGCGTTCCAGACGCTCGAGAATGTCGTTCGCAACCGTCACGCCGTTACTGCCGGGCTTCTTGGCGATGGCCAACGTGACCGCCGCCGCACCCTCCGGCGCTGCGTCCGCGTCGACGGCCGCGGGACCGGAATAATGCCGCACGAAGCGTTCCAGCTCGCCCGGACCATAGGTGACCTCGGCCACATCGCGCAGATAGACCGGTTGCCCATCACTGACGGAAATCAATAGCTGCTCGAGATCCGTCGCCCCGGTGAAGAAGCGCCCGGTGTACACAGCGGTACTCAGTCCATCGCTCTCGATGCGCCCGGCAGACCCCTCAACATTCGCGGACTGCACGGCCTGGGCGATCTGATCCAGGCTGACGTCATATCCCGCGAGCCGTTCCGGCAACACCTCAATGCGCAGGCGCTCCTCGCGCCCGCTGACCACGAAGCTCTGGTTGGTATCCGGGACCTCGTTCAGTTGCTGCTGAGCATCCAGCGCGATCTGCCGCAGAAGGGCATCGTCCACCTCGTGCGACCAGAACGTCAGGTTGACCACCGGCACATCGTCGGCACCCTTGGCCTTGACCAGGGGCTCACTGACACCCGGCGGCATCAAGTCACGATTGGCGATCAGCTTGTCGTGCACCTTGACGATGGAGGACTCCATGTCCTCGCCGACGTCGAATTGCACGGTCACCATCGCCTCGCCGCGATGCGACACGGAGTAGACGTTGTCCACCCCGGAGAGCTCGCTCATCAGCCGCTCCAGGGGTCGCGCGGCGAGACTGGCCACCTGCTCCGAGGGGACACCCGGATAGGACACCATGATGTCCACCATGGGCACCGAGATCTGCGGGTCCTCCTGGCGCGGAGTAACCATCAGCCCAAGGATGCCAATCGCGATACTGGCAAGGAGCAGCAACGGCGACAGCGGCGAGTGGATAAAGGCCGCCGCCATACGCCCGGCGATGCCAGGATCGCCGTGCTTCTCCCGGAAACCGGTATTGGATTGTCTGTCGTCTTCGGCCATCGAGCTTGAACGTTCCTGTTGTTGGTCTGGCGTCCCAAACGCCGGGTATCCGGCGTGGAGCACCGGCTCGCCTGCCAGGGGCGGGACCGGTGCCTCTAGCCCCGGCGCACCGCCGGGTGTGATGTCCTACATGCGACTCCAGGGGTCGGCGCTACCCCCCGAATCCGGCGCTCGGCTCCCGACCGGCTGCCCGGAGCGCACACCCGCACCTGGCCGCGCCAGGATCTGCATCCCGGGCTCCAGACCGGAGGTCACCACCACCTGGTCTCCGCGCGATCCGCCCAGACGCACCATGCGCACACGCACGTGGCCCTCACCGTCGAGCACGGCCACGCGAGGCAGCGCCCCACCGGGGATCAAGGCCGAACGCGGAATCACCACCCGGTTGCCCGAGGCCTCGCCCTGCGGCAGATGTACGGCCGCATGCATGCCCGGCCCGCCGCGCACACCCTGGGGTAGATCAAACTTGACCGTCACGGTGTGACGTTGCGGATCGGCCAGCGGAAAGATCCGGGCAACCCGAGCCTCGACCTCATCACCGGTATCCAGGCGCACCTGCACGTAGTCGTCTTCCTGCAGGCCGGCGACCAGCCGCACCGGCACCTGGGCCTCGACGCGCAGGTATTCGACATGACCGAAGGTCACCAGGGGCTGGCCCGGCTGGACCGTATCGCCCTCTTCCACATGCTTGTGCATCACCAGGCCATCGAAGGGCGCCTCGGACCGGGTGTCGCGGATGGCCGCGTCCAGTTCGGTAACCCGGGCCCGGGCCTGCTCCCAGCGCGCCTGCGCCTGATCCACGCCGATGTAGCGGGAATAGAGATCCGTACGGCGATCCAGCGCGGGATCGCCCATGCCCATGACCTGGCCCATCGGCTGGGTGAACATCTGGTCGAACATCGACGGCACGCCCATGCCCGGCATCTGGCCAATGCTGCGCGACTGCGGCGAGACCATCTCGCGGCCGTACTGCATCTGGGCCTCGCGGATCGCGGCCTCGGCGGTGCGCATCTCGGCCTCGGCCGCCTGGCGCTGGGCGCGCAGCCGGTCGTCGCTGATCGCCACCAGCACCGCCCCCTGTTCGAAGCGGTCGCCCTCGGCGCCCGCCACATCCACCACGCGCCCCGCGGATTGCGCGGTCAGGGTGACTTCACGATAGGGGACCACGGTGCCACTAACGGTCTGGGTGGCCGCCTGATCCGGCTCCACCGTGAGGATCGGACCAGCGGCGTGGGCCGCCGAGATGCCGAACAGCGGCAGGGCCAGTGCGGTACCCAGGAGGGTGCGGGCCAGGAGGCGTCGGGAAACTCGCGCAAACATGATCGTCAGTACCTCGCGTCGAACGCCGCGATGGGAGAAGGAGTCGAGCCGTGCTGCCCACACGGGCACCGGGCCTCGGATCGGGGGATGGCCGCACTGGGGCGAGCGGCAACGAAGCCCGCTTGGCGGGGGCGTTCTGCCGACTGACGACCGAGGCGGATATCCATTGCCCATAGTTGTAGAAGAACTCATGCCGAACTACAAGCAACGTACATGCCAATATAGCGACTTTCTTATAAAACAATCATTTAATTAGGATTTACTGATATTCAAACAATGACTGTTGCAACACCCCCGTTTCGCGCTATAACCGAGACAGGGATTGGCGAAACGGGCCATACCGGGGGTGTTGCAGGTGCCCCCGGATGTTGCAACACCGCACCGCTTCCGCCGACCCCTCCAACAAGAAAAGGAGGCGGGATGACCACAACCGAACTGGCCGAGATCTGCATCCGACACAGTCGGGACCCACACCTCATCAGCGATACCCGGGGCCGTGTCCTGTTCGCCAACCCGGCCTTTCACCAGACGCTGCAAATCCCCTCCGATGCCCGCCTCACCCTGGCGAACCTCGGACCACTGAATCTCGAACAACACCTGCAAGAGGCCGCCATTGCCGCCGGCGAGCACGATGCCGACGCCAACAGCACACCGCACGCCCTGCACTTCTCGCTAATGGCGGAACTGGACGACGAGACCCTCCCGCTGGAGGTGATCAGCCAGCCACTGCGCCTGAACGATGACCAGCGCGCGCTGCGTCTGATCACCCTGCAACCGCAGCGCCGGCGAACAACCGCGGTGGAAACCGTCAGCGAGGACGGACAGGACGGGCTCGAGGACAGCCACTTCCATTCCCACGACGCCAGCTGCCGGCCCACGCTGCAGTTCGCACGGCGCGTGGCCGCCAGCGACGTGCGCGTGATGCTCATGGGCGAATCCGGCACCGGCAAGACGCGCCTGGCCCGGGCCATCCACCAGTCCAGCCGCCGCATCCGTGCCCCGTTCGTCGAGATCAACTGCGCAGCGATCCCCGAGGAGTTGCTGGAATCCGAACTGTTCGGCCACGCCCGCGGGGCCTTCTCCGGGGCGGTCAACGACCGGGTCGGGCGCTTCGAGGCGGCCGACGGCGGCACCTTGTTCCTCGACGAGATCGGCGAGATGAGCCCGCGCCTGCAGGCCAAGCTGCTGCGCGCAGTCCAGGATGGCGCCTTTGAACGCGTCGGCGAGAACACCACCCGGCAAGTGGATGTGCGCATCCTTTCCGCGTCCAATCAGAACCTGCGCAGCCGCGTCGAGGCCGGCGCGTTCCGCACTGACCTGTTCTACCGCCTCGCGGTCGCCACGGTGGAAATCCCGCCGCTGCGCGAGCGTCCCCGGGATCTGGAAGCCACCCTGCAGGCCTACGAGGTGCACCACGGCATCCGCATCGCGCCGCATCTGAAGGAACGGCTGCAGGAGCACCCCTGGCCGGGCAACTTCCGCGAGCTGGAGAACGTCTTCGAGTGTCTGACCCTGCACGCCCGCAACGGTCAGGTGGACGACTTTCCCCTGCCCCAGCCGATCCGGATGGATGCCGATGCGGCGGACACGATCCATGCGCCGCGCACCAACCGCCATGACCCGGCCCACGTTCCCGACGACCAACCGAACGACCGGGCGGGCCACCCGACCCGCGACGGCCAGCCCAGCGAGCATCCGGAGGCCCGGCACCTGCGCGAGGCACTGGTCGCCCATGCCGGAAACCGCTCACAGACCGCCCGCGCCCTGGGCATGGATCGCAGCACCCTTTGGCGCAAGCTGCACCGCTACCAGCTAGTCTGAACCTGCGGCTGGCAGACGGCCGCCCCCACAAGAAAAGGCCCCGGAGGTGTACACCCCCGGGGCCTTTTCGGTTGCCCTGCCCGCGCCTTCCGGCAGCGCGAAAAGACCTAGCGGTACTGTCGCAGGTGGCGGGCGCCATCGCGGTGGTGGCGGTCATACACCGGCGCCAGGCGCTCGATCATCGAACGCCGCTCGCTTGTCGGCAACAGCCCCAGGGCGCTGTCCCAGGCCCGCATCGCGCCCGCGGCATCGTCAGCGGCATACAGGGCGTTGCCCAGCTCGCCGTAGAGGTCGGCACGCTGCGCCGAGGTGGCCGGAATGTCTTCCAGTGCCGTGCGCAGCACCTCGACCGCCTCCTCGGGTCCGCCCCGCCAGTAGGCGACACGCCCGGCCTCCAGCGCCTCCTGCACCTGCCGCGCGACCTCTTCTTCGCTCATCGGCTCACCGGTGGCCCGGAGTTGCGCCTGTTCCTGCGGGTCCGGAATCGGGCGCTGTGCGCCCCCCTCGTCCTCACGCTCGTAGGCCTCGCCCGTCATCGGGTCCATGTCGCCCTCCGACAAACGCCCCTCACGCGGCGCCGTTTCGTCCGCTGGGGCCGGGGCATCCTCGGCGACCGCGACGGCCTCGACATCCGTGTCCTCCGGCACCGCATCGGCGCTGGGGGCCAGTACATCGCGCGCCGACCAGGCGATCAGCCACAGCACGATCACGATCAGGATCCAGTAGCGATTAACGAAACTTCTCTGCTTGTTGTCTGCCTGTTCCATGCCTCACCTTTTCCGGTTTTTCCATTGGCGGAGCGACTCGGGCAGCACGGATGAATGCATTCATCAGCGCGACTCCGGGGTCTCCGTCAAGCGTTCATTCCATTACCTATTTCTATCCTGCACCGAAACGCCTTCCAGAGCGAACAGGATAATGGACAGCACATCGGCGCCAATTCTCCCTTGTAAGGGGATGCTGATTAAAACACCCGGGCGGCGTGGGTCAGCGCAAACCGAGCACATCCTGATGCCCGACGGTCAGCTCGACCTCGCCGCGGGCGAGCGCCACGGCGCGCGCCTCGCCCCAGGCACGCAGATTCGCCGCCCGGCCCGGGTCGATCGCGCTGGCCGCGGCGACCCAGCCGTCGATCAGGGCCGCACCCAGCCCCGCCCGATGCGCGTCAATCCGCCAGTCACTGACGCAGGTTTGCACCCCGTACCCCAGCCCCTCGAGCCGCGCCGCACAGGCCGGCGCGGCGGTCGGCCCCAGGGCCGGGCCGAACCCCTTGTCCGAGCGCTGGTGCCGATTGACCGCGCCCTCCAACTCGGCATCCAGGGCATGCGGCTGCGACCAGCGAATCCGCCCGTCATAACTCAGTGCGAACAACACCGCGGCGCCCTGTTCGGCGCAGGCCACAAGCAACCGGTCCAGCCAGGCCTCCGAAACCAGATCCAGCAGCGCCGAACCCGTAACCAGCGATGATCCGCCCGCGAGGGCCGCAGCCGGATCGTCGGCCAGGTCGCTCACCCACCGCTCGAGCTCGATCCCGGCGCCGGGAGCGTCGGCGCGGCCCAGCAGCCCGGTAT
Organism: Thioalkalivibrio sp. AKL9; assembly: GCF_000377825.1. Classification (NCBI taxonomy): domain Bacteria; kingdom Pseudomonadati; phylum Pseudomonadota; class Gammaproteobacteria; order Chromatiales; family Ectothiorhodospiraceae; genus Thioalkalivibrio; species Thioalkalivibrio sp. AKL9. Next base: position 177,775 of record NZ_KB905106.1, read on the forward strand.
CGTGGTCCACCAGCCGCCAGTGTTGCGGGGGCGGCAGTCGCGGCGCGAGGTAGCGCAGGTTGGAGCCGGTGCCACTGCCCAGATCCGTCACATGAAGGGGGCCGGCGACACGGCGCCCAGCCAGATGCGCACGCAGGGATTCGACCAGGGCCTCCGGCCGGGCGGCATGATCGGCTGCCTCGCGCAGGGCCAGCCAGTCGGCGTCGAAGGATTCCGTCATTGCAGCCACGCCTCCAGCGTCTGTTCCAGTGCGGCCACCGCACCATCCCAGTCCGAACGTTCCGCCATCGCGTCGCGTGCCATCCGTCCCATCCGGTGGCGCGCTCCATCGTCGACCAACAAGGCGTCGATGGCCTCGGCAAGCGCCCCGATATCTCCCGGCGGGACCAGCCGGCCGGCCGCCTCCGGCACGGTCGCAGGGATCGCCCCACCGGTGGTACCGATCACCGGCAGGCCGCGCGCCATCGCCTCGGTATAGGCCATGCCGAAGCCCTCGTAAGCGCTGGGCAGGACAAACAGCGAGGCCCGCCCGTACCAGCCCTCCAGCGCCGCATCATCGCATTCGCCGGCCCACTCGATCCGGTCTCCAAGCCCGGCCTCGGTGATCGCCGCCTCCACCCGCTGCACATAGGCCGCGTCCCGCACCCGCGAACCCACCAAGACCGCCCGCCAGTCCGTGGTCCGTATGCACGCCAGGGCCTTCACCAGTTCCAGCTGGCCCTTGCGCGGCACGGCCGAGCCCACACAGAGCAGCAGCGGCCGCTCGCCGGGACCGGGCCCCAACGCCTGCGGCCGCCGTTCGATCCCCGGCGGTATCGCCTGGAGCCGCCCGGAAGACACCCCCCAGGTGGCCACCTGCCCGGCGGTGAAGGCACTGGTGGCCAGCACGCCCTCGACCTGACCCACGGCGGCGCGTTCTCGCGCCAGCAGGTTATCGGCCCGCGCCGGTTCCAGCCCGGTCTCCAGACCCAGCGGGTGATGCAGCAGATAGATCAGATGCAGGCGCTCGGCGTGGCGGGCCAGCACCCCGGGAAAGGCACCCGCCGCCAGGCCATCCAGCAGCACGGCCCGCCTATCGGGAAAGCCCGCAAGCGCGGCGTCCAGGGCCGACTCGGCCGCCGGGTTCGGCCCGGGGAATGCCCCCTCCAGCTCGCGCACCGTCACCGTCCAGCCGTGCGCCCTCAAGCCCGCGACCATGCGCGCATCGTAGCGATACCCGCCGGTGCGCTGCTCCAGCGACCCCGGCACCACCAGGCCGAGCTCACGCATTCGGCTCAGGGTGCCGCCTCGTAGCTGGCCCAGGCCACGTGCGACTCGTTCAGCGTCACGCACACCGCGTCCAGCTCGCGGGCCGATTCGCCCAGCTCACCGGCATGGATGGCGCGCGCCACGCGCTGATGCAACGCATGGGCGAGGAACTCGGTGGTGGTGTTCTGGCCGCGAAACTCCTCGCGCTCGTCCAGGTTCTGGTAGTTCAGATCGGCCAGGAGGGCCTTGACCACCTCGCTCGCGCGGCCGATATCCACCACCAGCCCGTCGGCATCCAGGGCCTGGCGGCGGAAGGTCACGTCGACCACGTAGGTCGCGCCGTGGAGCTTCTGGGCCGGGCCGAAGGTCTCGCCGGCAAAGCTGTGGGCGATCATGAAATGATCACGGACGTTCAGGCTGTACATCGGGCAATTCCCCGCAGGTCGCGTTAATCGGAAAAGGGTCAATAACGGATACGGTGGCAGAGCGTGCGTTCGGCCTCGGGCCCGGAGACACGCTGCATTGCCGTCGGCAGGTCGGCGAACGCATCCTCGCCACTGATCAGGGCATCCAGCGCCGGATCGGTCAGCAGCGACAGCGCCAGCGCCAGGCGACGGCGATAGTCCCAGCGCGCCGCGCGCTCCGGCGGGATGCGTCCGACCTGCGAGCTGCGCAACGTCAGCCGCCGCGAGTGAAAGGCCTCGCCCAGCGGCGCCGGCACCGGCTGATCGCCGTACCAGCTCATCTCCACCACCCGGGCCTCGACCCCGGCGAGCGCCAGCGCCTGCTCCAGCCCGGCCGGGTTGCCGCTGGCATGCACGACCCCGTCCAGACCCTGCAGGTCCGGATTCGCTTGCGCCGCGTCCGGGGTGCAAAGGCTCAACCCCAGCCGGGCCGCCACAGCCTCGCGCTGGGGGTTGGGGTCGATCAACGTCACCTCGGTGCCGGGGATCGCGCGCAGCAGCCAGGCCACCAGCAGCCCGACCACCCCCGCCCCGATCACGGCGATGCGATCCCCCGGACCGGGGTGCGCATCCCAGACCGCGTTGATCGCCGTCTCCATGTTGGCCGCCAGCACCGCGCGCTCCGCGGGCACCGTATCCGGGATCGGGACCACCGCGGCCGCGGGAACGACGTAGGCGCTCTGGTGCGGATACAGACAGAACACCCGCTGCCCCAGCGGCGCATCCCCTTCGCCCCCCGCCTCGACCGTTCCGACGCTGATGTATCCGTACTTGACCGGCCCGGGGAACTCGCCCGCCTGGAACGGCGCGCGCATTGCCTGATGCTGGCTCGCGGGGACCCGGCCATGAAAGACCAGCGACTCGGTCCCGCGACTGATCGCGGAAAACTGCGTGCGCACCCGCACCTCCCCCGACACCGGCTCCGCCAGTGCCTCCGGGCGCAGTTCGCCCGTGCCGGGACCGACGACCCAGAAGGCCTGTTCGGGAGCCGGCGTGTTCACCGGAAGCACTGCAAGGTCAGGGTGCAAGGCGGCGTCATCATCCGCGCAGTGTGGGCGAAGCGTATTCCAAGCGGCAACTCCCGGCGCGCGGCGTGGTCGCAAGGCAAAACCCCGGACACCTCCAACGGAGGGCTACAATCCCCCCATGGAATCATCCACCGCCAAACGCCGCTCCGCGGCACGGATACGGACCGGTCTCCGCGTCTGGGCGGCCGACGGGCTCGTCGCCGGCCTGCTGGGCCTGGTCGTCACGGCGGCGCTGATGCTGCACGCCGAACTGGGACCGCACGCAATCCTCGGCTTTGTCGTGCTCTGGTTCATGCTCGGCGCCCTGCTCGCCACCACCACCCCCCCGGACGGACTGGCCCGGGACGGGCGTGGCCCCGGCCCGGCCAACCGGGTCACGCTGCTGCGCGCCGCCCTGACCGCACCCCTGGGGGCCCTGGTATTCGTCCCCCCTGCCACGGGTGACCCATCGCTGGCCCTCTGGGTGATTGCGCTGGCGGGCCTGGCCCTGCTGCTGGACGGGCTCGACGGGGCCGTCGCGCGGCGCACCGACAGCGCCACCGCATTCGGGGCCCGCTTCGACATGGAACTGGACGCAGCGATGATCCTGGCTTTGTCCGTGCTCGCCTGGCAGATGACCGCGGTCGGCCCCTGGGTGATCCTGATCGGGCTGATGCGCTATGCCTTCGTGCTGGCCGCCCGCCCCTGGCCCTGGCTGGCCGGGGCGCTGCCACCCAGCCGCCGCCGCCAGACCGTCTGCGTGCTGCAGACCGTGGTGCTGCTTCTGGTGCTGATCCCCGGCCTGCCCGCCAGCGCCGGCATCACCATCGCCCTGGCCGGGCTACTGGCCCTCGGCCTGTCCTTTGCCGTGGATATCCACTGGCTGTACCGCCACCGACCGGAGGTGTGTCATGACTGACGCCCGCAACGACCGCTTTTCCAGCCGCCTGCGCTCCACGCTCCTGACCTGCCTGCTGACCGCAACCTTCGCCCTGCCCGCTGCCGCCCTGGCCGATGCCGACCGCTGGGTCATCGACCCCGACCACTTCGCAGTCGGTTTCCTGGTCGATCACGCCGGCTACGCCAAGGTCATGGGCATGTTCCTGGAGGCCGAGGGCGAGTTCACCTTCGACCCGGACTCCGGCGAACTGGAGGGCGGCTTCTTCGTCATCAAGACCGACAGCGTGTTCACCAACCACGCCGAGCGCGACGACCACCTGCGCAACGAGGACTTCCTGCACGTCGAGGAATACCCGGAGATGCGCTTCACCGCCACGCGCTACCAGCCCACCGGCGACAACACCGGGCGCCTGAGCGGCGGCCTGGAGCTGCTGGGCGAGACCCGCACCATCCATCTCGACGTGACCATCAACAAGGTCGGGCGCTACCCGTTCCCGCTGGGTGGCCTGTTCGGCCGCCCGTACGTGCTGGGGGCGTCGATGCGTGGCAGCTTTGATCGTTCCGATTTCGGCATGACCTACGGCCTGACCCGCGACATCGTTGGCGACGAGGTCGAACTGATGATCGAGTTCGAGGCGCAGCGGCAGTAACGGACGGCCGCCTGAATGGGTTCACCACGAAGCACTCAAAGAGACGACGGAAACACCGGGGCGTGTAACCACAGAGGGCACCCAGGGCACGGTGCAGGGCAGGCTCCCGGCCTGCCGCGCAGGGCGCGACGGCTCTGGATGGAAGACCGCGTGATCGCGGGGTACGGGGGCATCCGGACACAGCGGCTCCGACACCCGGGACCAAAATACTTCCGCGTCATCCCGGCCGTAGCGCAGCGGAGAGCCGGGATCTCCACACGCCGTTCTAGCCCCAACGTACGGGTCACTCATACCGTGGAGATCCCGGATAACCGCTGCGCGGTTTCCGGGAGGACGATGTAGGAGGCGCCTGGAGACCAGGGCCCGCACGGGCCTTGAGCCTGGCTGACGCTCGTTGCTAATCAGGAAACGAAAAGGCCCCGGGCAGTAACGCGCCGGGGCCTTGCAGGGCGAAAGGACTGGGGGGCGTCAGGCGGTCGTGTTGATGTTGGTGCCCACGTTTGCCGGCAGACCCTGTGTGGCGGCCTGCATCTCGCCAATGTCGGGCAGTGCCTCCAGCATCGACTGAGCGGCCATCTCCTGCGACTCCATCGCCTTCTTCTGCAGGGCCACATCTTTCTGCATGGCCAGCTGCTGCTGGCTTTGCTGGGTGGCCATTGCGGCAATCGCGCTTGCGTCCATCCTGGTACTCCCGGAATCTGAATGTACAGGCCCACCAGCGCTCAGGACGACGGGCCTGCCCCAGGTGACGGCCGCATCCCGCAAGACTTGAGCCTCCATGCACGATTTTTTCGCACGCAGGAGAATTTTCAACGCACAACCGCACGAACGACGATCAGCACCGGAACTCTCGTCGCCGATGCTTCCCCTTCTTCGCGCCTGCGTGCCCTTCGTGGTGAACAAGGCCCTCGACCTTCAGTCAGTCTTCCCGGCGTTGCGGCCGACAGGACCTTCGGGCGCTCGGCAGACCCGCGCGGCAAAGCGCCGCATCACGCCACGGGCCACGCGATCCTCGGGTTCGATGCAGAACCCGGCCTGCTCCACCGCGGCCTCGGTATCGCGATTCGGATGGCAACCGCCAGTGACGCAGGTCCAGGCCGGCTGCACCCGGTCCTGGGCCCGTCCCAGCAGCGGGCGGGTGTGGCGCACATGCTCCAGCATGCGCAACGCGCCGCCGTCCGCCAGCACCCGGCGCACCTCGCCCAGGGCCCGCGGCGGGTCCTGGACGCTGCAGAAAACCAGGCCGGAGACCACGCTATCGAACACCCCATCCGCAAATGGCAGCGCCTCGGCCTTCGCCACCACCAGCGGGACCGTCGGCGCACGGCGTCGCGCCCTCCGCAGCGCGGCCAGGTCCGGATCCATGCCGATCACTTGCGTCGGATCCGCGTACAGCGGCAGATCGCGCCCGGTCCCGCAGCCGACCTCCAGAACCCGGCCTTCGGCGCCCTCGACCAGGCGCCGTCGCCAGCGGCGCAGCCCCAGAAGATCGGCACCGGCCATCAGGCCGTCATACAGCCAGGGGATCTGTTCAAGACCGCGCATCACGCCTCCACAAAGAACCCGAAAAATGAATGAACCTCGGCGGGATCGCCGTGCCCATCTGAAAATGTGACAGCCACCACACTCTTTCAGCCGCTGGCAGGAACCTGTTTCCACACCGCCTGTCCACTTATACAAGTTGCGGAAATCATCGGCTCGTGGCAACGGCAGCCGGTGACCCGCCGTTCAGATCACAACCCTCCATCACACGGGTGTCTGAACGATCTTGGACCCGGCCATTGCGCCGGGTCTTTTTTTGTCTGGTTGCCGGTCCCCTACGACTCGCGGGCAACGCCCAACCAACACCCCCCGGCTCCCGACACCACGTGGCTGTTATGATTGCGCGCTTTCGCCAACCGCGCACAGGGGCACCGTGGCCGAAGCTTCGCAGTCGAAGATCCTCTATGAGGTGGACGATCACCCGCCTCCGGTCAAATGCACCATCAGTGCGCTGCAGAGCCTGTTGCTGGTCGCGCCGACCATCATCATCGCGCCCCTGATCCTGGCCCGCGCCATCGGTCTCGATCTGGCCGCGACCCAGTGGACCGTATTCGCCGCCCTGATCGGCAGCGCGCTTGCCACACTGATTCAGGTCCGCCGCGTCGGCCCGATCGGATCGGGCTACCTGATCTTCATGGGGACCTCGACCGCCTACCTGGCCGTGGGCATCGAGGCCGCCCTGGTCGGCGGCATGGCGCTGGTCGGCACCCTTGCAGTGCTGTCGGCCCCGGTACAGTTCCTGTTCGCGCGCTATCTCGGGCTATTCCGCCGCATCATCACGCCCACGGTCAGCGGGGTCGTGATCATGCTGGTGGTGCTCGGCGTGATCCCCACCACAGCCGACATGATGCAGGGTGAAGGAGACTACGAGGGGACCTGGCGGGCACTGGTGGTGGCCCTGTTCACACTCGGGTTCACCATTCTCGTGGCGGTCTTCGGCGGACGCCTGCTGCGGCTGTGGGCCCCCATCATGGGGCTGGGCTCCGGGATCGTGGTCGCGATGATCTTCGGCGTCACGGATTTCTCGGAGGTCACCGAGGCCGCCTGGTTCGGCCTGCCGCCGCTGGAATGGCCCGGCTTTTATTTCGAGTTCTCGCCCACCTGGTTCACGCTGCTTCTGACCTTCGCGATCGTGACCCTGGTCGGAGCGGTGGAGTCCATTGGCGATACCCAGGTCGCGCAGCGCAACTCCTACCGCACCCCGCGCAAGATCGACCACGACCGCGTGCGCGGCGGGCTGTATGCGGACGGCCTGGGCAACATGATCGCCGGCAGCCTGGGCACACTGCCCAACACGACCTATGGCATTGGCGTCTCCTCGATCGAGCTGACCGGCATGGCCGCCCGCCGGGTCGGCTACTACTTCGCCGCCTTTCTCGCGCTGATCGCGCTGATTCCCAAGCTCAACATGCTGATGATCTCGCTGCCAGGCCCCGTCTTCGGCGCGTTCCTGCTCATTTTGCTGGCCCTGTTGTTCGTCGCGGGGATCCGCCTGTGCGCCCAGGACGGCCTCAACTACCAGAGCGGGCTGATCATCGGTGTCGCCTTCTCGACGGGTTTCATCTTCCAGAACGAACTGTTTTTCCACCACCTGATCCCGGAGGCGCTGAGCCCGTTTCTGAATAACGGCGTCTCCACCGGCGGCACGGTGGCGGTGGCACTCAGCATGATCTTCAACCTGCGGCCCCGCCCGCATCGACGCGCGACCTTCGAGCCCGAGGCGGATTCCCTGCCACAGGTCCATGCCATGGCGCAGGAATTCGGCGAAAGCCTGAGCCTGCCGGAAAAGCAATCGGTCAAACTGCAAATCGCCCTGGAGGAGGTCTTCATGCATCTGTCCGAGCAGGCAGCCCGCGAGCCGGGACGCAGCCGGCCGGTCGATGTACGTCTGGAACGCGAAGGCGAGACGCTGGCGGTGGAAATGATCGATCGCACCGCCGCGGCCGAGGTCGACGAGGCCGCGCTGCGCGAGGCACGCCAGTGGACGGCCAGCGACGAACAATCGCTGCGCGAGCTGGGCCTTTACCTGCTGAACAGCCTGGCGCAGGACGTTCGCCACATGCGCATGGCCGGGGTCAACTACATCTCGTTCAGCATCCCGCTGCGCTGAACGCGCCCGACGCCGCCCGGTCGGGGTTCAGTCGCGGCTGCCGCGGATGAGGTTCAGGAACTCGCGCCGGGTGCGCCCGTCCTCGCGGAAGGCGCCCAGCATCACCGAGGTCGCCATCGAGGAGTGCTGCTTCTCCACCCCGCGCATGGTCATGCACATGTGCTTGGCATCCACCACCACGCCAACCCCCTTGGCCCCCGTCACCTGCATCAGCGCCTCGGCAATCTCGCGGGTCAGGCTCTCCTGGATCTGCAGCCGCGCGGCGAACATGTCCACGATGCGGGCAATCTTCGACAGGCCGATCACCTTGCCATCGGGCAGGTAGGCGACATGCACCTTGCCGATAATCGGCAGCAGGTGATGCTCGCACAGGGAGTACAGCTCGATATCGCGCAGCAGGACCATCTCGTCGTTATCGGACGAGAACAGCGCATCATTCACGATGGTGTCCAGATCCTGCTGGTAACCACGCGTCAGATACTGCATGGCCTTGGCCGCGCGCATCGGCGTGTCCCGCAGGCCCTCGCGTTGCGGATTCTCGCCGAGCCCGGCGAGAATCTCGCGGTAGTGCTCGGCGAGTTGTTCCGGGGCGGCCAGCGGCTGGCCCGAGGCAGGGGTGGCCGTCGGCTCGTCGGCCATGCGGGCATCTGCGTTCATCGATGGTTCCTTGTTCTCGTTCATTCTCGCGTTCTTCCTCTTTCCTGCTCAGGCCGCGATGGTGACCGCGAGGCCGGAGGCCAGGGCCAGCATCGCGCCCACGGTCAGCATCAGGCGCAGACCGAGATAGCCACGGGGCAACGCCCGCCGCTGCAGGCTCAGCCGGTCCACCCACCACACCCCAAGAAACAGCACTGCCAGCGTCATCAAGGCCTGCGGCAGCGGCTGCAGCACCGCCAGCCAGGCCAGGACGGACGGCACCACCGCCCACACCGGCGCCGAGAGCGGACCCACCCGGTGCTGCCGATCCGCCAGATAGATGCCCCAGTGGACCGCCCCCAGGAACGACAGGATCACCGCACCATAGAGCGCCAGGGCCTCCAGCGCGAAAACCTGCCATTCGGGCTGGGCCATCCAGGCCCCGATGCCGAAGAACGCGAAGGGTAGCAGCCCGGCGTACCCGAGCACCTGCAATGCAGGTGCCGGGGTATCCGGGCGCGCGCCCTCGCCGCGCGCCTGCAAGGCCCGGTGGCCCAGGTACTCGCGCAGTTCAGGGAGGCCGCCGATCACCCCTTCGCGCGTCACAAACAGCGGTAGCACCGCGGCGCCGGTGGCCTGTTGCAACGCATGGAACTGCTCGCGGTTGTGAGCCGAGCCCATGCCCCACTCCAGCCGCTGCCAGCGCCCCGGGGCCGTCGCCTTCAGAAGCGCCTCGGCATCCCGGAAATCCGACAGCCCGGAGGTGATACCCACGATCTCGTGGGTCGTCAGTGCATCGCGCACCTCTGCCGGCCACTCGGGGGCGCCCGCTTGCGCCTGGTTATCTGTGTTCACGATCCGCGTCTCCCGCTGCACCTGTTTCGCGGTATACCGCCCTCCTATTGGAAGCCGGGGAACTTTTTACCGCCACCATTTACAAAGATTGTACAGTTATTGTATAAGATGTACATCGCCCTGCGGCCCGGAGATCCACCACCATGCAACGCTCGCGCATCGCCGTCATCGGCGGAGGCATCGCCGGCCTGTCCGCCGCCTGGATTCTGCAGACCCGGCACCAGGTCCAACTGTTCGAAGCGGAACCGGAGCTCGGCGGCCATGCCCATACGGTGGAGGTACCCGATCCGCAGGGCCACACGGCCATCGACACCGGCTTCGTGGTCTACAACGAGCGCAACTACCCCCTGCTCACCCGCCTGTTCACGGAACTCGACGTCCCCACCCAGGATACGGACATGTCCTTCGGCTATTCGCGCCAGCCCGCGGGCGTCGAGTATGCCGGCTCCGATCTGAACACCCTGTTCGCGCAGCGCCGCAACCTGGTGCGCCCGACCTTCCTGCGTATGGCGCGCGATATCCTGCGCTTCAACCGCCTGGGCAAGGGCCTGTTCGAGCGTGGCGAAAGCCCGGAGGGCACGCTCGGCGCGTTTCTCGCCCGGCACCGACTGGGCCGCGGCTTCACCGAGGACTACCTGCTGCCGATGGCGGCCGCGATCTGGTCCTGCCCGCCCGAGGAAATCCGCGAGTTCCCGGCCGCCAGTTTCCTGCAGTTCTTCCACAACCACGGCCTGCTGGATCTGCGTGATCGCCCGCAGTGGCGCACGGTGGTCGGCGGCAGCCGCGAGTACGTCCAGCGGCTCGCGGAGCGCCTGGAACCCGGCAGCGTGATTCACCAACCGGTGCGCGCAGTGATCCCCGAGGCCGACCGGTGGCGGGTCCTGACCCACGATCAGGCAGCGGGGTTCGACGCGGTCGTGTTCGCCTGCCACGCCAACACCGCGCGCTGGCTGCTGAACAAGGCCGACCCGGCGCGCGAGCGTCTGCTCGCCGCCTGCCGCTTCCAGCCCAACCGCGCGGTACTGCACACCGACCCGGCGCTGATGCCCCGCTCGCGCCGCGTGTGGTCCTCCTGGAACTATCTCTCCGGGCGCTCCACCCAGGCGCGCGACAACGTCTCGGTCTCCTACTGGATGAACCGCCTGCATCGCCTGGAACGGCGCCAGGACTACATCATCAGCCTGAACCCCTGGCGCGAGCCGCACCCAAACACCGTGCTCGGCGAACAGCACTGGGAACACCCGGTCATGGACACCGCGGCGGAGAAGGCGCGTCAGCGCCTCGCGGCCACCCAGGGCGAGAACAACCTGTACTTCGCCGGTGCGTGGATGGGCTACGGCTTCCACGAGGATGGACTGCGCTCGGCCGTTTCCATCGGGCGATCGCTGGGCATCGAACCGCCCTGGTCCTGCCCTGCGCACCCCCCCATGCAGACCGCCCGCCAACCGGGCTCCGCCATTCACGGCGGCGTAGCGGCACCGGCGCACGCGCCGCCTGCGCAATCCCGGAGCGCGTGAATGGACGCCGCCCTGGTCCATGGCACGGTGCTGCACCAGCGGTTCTTTCCGCAGCAATATCGCTTTCGCTACCCGGTAACCAGCGCGCTGTTCGATATCGATCGCCTGGCGGAGACCACCCGGCGCTGCCGTCTGTTCTCGCTGAATCGCTTCAACCTGTTCAGCCTGCGCACCCGCGACCACGGCCCACGCGACGGCCGCCCCTGGCGCCCGTGGATCGAGGCCCACCTGGCCGAACACGCCATCGACCTGGCCGGTGGCCCGATTCACCTGCTGACCATGCCGCGCGTCCTCGGGCACGCCTTTAACCCGCTCAGTGTCTGGTACGCCCGGCATGCCGACGGCGAACTGCGCGCCATCCTGCTGGAGGTGCGCAATACCTTCGGCGAGCACCACCACTACCTGCTGCACGAGAACGGCGCCCCCATGGCCCTCCCCGTGCGCCAGGAAAAGAACAAGGCCTTCCACGTCTCACCGTTCATCGACATGCACGCGCGCTACGCCTTCACCCTGACGCCGCCGCGCCTGCAGTCCGGCGCATCGCTGCGCATCGCGATCAACGAATACCAGGACCAGGACCTGATGCTGGTGGCCTCGCAACACGGGCGCCTGCGCCCGTTCAGCGACCGCGCACTGCTGGCCGCCTTCCTGAAGAAACCCTGGATGACCCTCAAGATCCTGCCGCTGATCCACTGGCAGGCTCTCAGAATCTGGTGGCGCGGCGGGCGCTATCACCCACGGCCCGCACCCCCCGCACAGGAGATCGACTAATGGCCCTCGACCACATCGACACCCCGCAGGAAGGCACGGCCCGGCGCGACTGGGCCCTGCGCCTGGTCGCCCGCGCCCTGAAAGACATCGACACCGGGCAGATCACCCTGATCGGTCCGTCCGGCGACCGCATCACCTTGCGCGGGCGCAAGGCCGGCGTCGAGGCGGTATGGCACTTCCGCCGCCCGTGGCGGGCCATCCTGCGCCTGCTGCGCCACGGCGATATCGGCTTCGCCGAAGGCTTCATCAGTGGCGACTGGATCACCCCCGACCTGCAGACGCTGCTGCGCTTCGCCACCGACAACGAACAGGCCCTGGCGCCGATGGCCGAGCGCCCGACATGGCAGCGTGCCATCGACCGCATGCGCCACTGGATGCACCGCAACAGTCGCCGCGGGAGCCGCGCCAACATCCGCTTCCACTACGATCTCGGCAACGACTTCTACAACCTGTGGCTGGACCGCACCATGAGCTACTCGTCGGCGCTGTTCACCCGCGGCGACGAGGCCCTGGAACAGGCCCAGGCGCAGAAGTACGCCCGCCTGCTGGACCAGCTGAACGCCGAACCCGGCGCGCATATCCTCGAGATCGGTTGCGGATGGGGTGGCTTCGCCGAGATGGCGGCGCAGCGCGGCTACCACGTCACCGGCGTGACGCTCTCGCAGGAGCAACTCGACTATGCCCGCGCGCGCATCGAACGCGCCGGCCTGAGCGACCGCGTGGAACTGCGTCTGCAGGACTATCGCGACCTGCAGGGCACCTTTGATCACGTGGTCTCGATCGAGATGTTCGAGGCCGTGGGCGAACACTGGTGGCCGACCTTTTTCGCCAAGGTCCGCAGTTGCCTGCGCCCGGGCGGCCGCGCGGCGCTGCAGGTCATCACCATCGCGGAAGAGGCCTTCGAGTACTACCGCCGCAACGCGGACTTCATCCAGCTCTACATCTTCCCCGGTGGCATGCTGCCCTCGGTCCCGCGCTTCAACGCAGAGGCCGAGCGCGCCGGGCTCACGGTCGAGGACCAGGCCCTGTTCGGCGAGGATTACGCGCGCACGCTGCGCCACTGGCACCGGGAGGTCCGCCAGGCGGAGCCGGTCATCGAGGCGCTGGGCTACTCGCAGTCGTTCCTGCGCATGTGGCGCTACTACCTCGCCTATTGCGAGGTCGGCTTCGACACCGCCCGCGTGAACCTGATGCAGGCGGTTCTGCAAAGTCCCGTCCAGCCCGCCGCGCCGGGCCATGACCCCGCGAACCAATGAGGTGAGCACCCTTCGCTGGCCGCGGCTGTTCGCCTACGGCGGCCTGGGCATGCCCCTGGCCGTCCTCGGCCTGCCGCTGTATGTCTTCCTGCCCGCGCACTACGCCGAGCACACCGGCCTGGGCGTCACCCTGGTGGGCGTCTTCCTGCTGCTGGCACGGCTGCTCGATGTCGTCACCGACCCGCTGATCGGCCATCTGTCCGACCGCATCCCCGGTGCGTGGCGACGACGTGCGGTCATGCTTGCGGGCGTCCCGCTGCTGCTGATTGCCGCGCCCTTCCTGTTCCGCCCGCCGGCGGATGCCGGCGCCTGGTATCTGCTGATCTTCAGCACCCTGGTCTACCTCGGCTGGACACTGGTCGCCCTGCCCTATGCCGCCTGGGGCGCCGAGCTCTCCGGCGACTACCACGAGCGCTCGCGCATCACCGCCGCGCGCGAGGGCTTCGTCGTCCTGGGCACGGTAACGGCCGCCGCGCTCCCCGCGGTCCTGGGCCTGCAGGACGATGCCGGCGCGGCGCTAGCCACCCTTGCAGTCCTGCTGTGGGTGCTGCTGCCGATCGCCTTCGTGGTCCTGCTCTGGCGGGTGCCGGAGCGCCCGGGGCGCCTGGCGCCGGTGCCCTGGCGCGCCGGCTGGACCCTGCTGCGGTCCAACCAGCCGTTCCGCCGCCTGGTCCTCGCCTGGGTCCTGAACGGCACCGCCAACGCCATCCCGGCCACCCTGTTCCTGCTGTTCATCACCCACGTGCTGGAGGCCCCCGGACACGCCGGGCCACTGCTGCTGGTCTACTTCGCCACCGGCATCCTCGCGCTGCCCCTGTGGCTGCGCCTCGCCCGCCGGCTGCCCAAGCACCGGGTGTGGACGCTGTCGATGCTGCTCGCCTCGACCTTCTTTATCTGGGTTCCGTTCCTCGGTTCCGGCGACGTGCTCGCGTTCTACGCCATCACCGTATTGACCGGGCTCAGCCTCGGTGTGGACCTGGCGCTGCCGGCTGCAATGCAGGCCGACGTGATCGACCAGGACACCGCCGACGGCGGCGGCGAGCGCGCCGGACTCTTCTTTGGGCTGTGGGGCATGGCCACCAAGCTGGCCCTGGCCCTGGCCGTTGGCATCAGCTTCCCGCTGCTGGGCCTGGCCGGCTTCTCGGCCGACGGCGACAACGGCCCCACCGCCCTGCTCGTGCTGGCGCTGGCCTACGCCGGCCTGCCGGTGTTGTTCAAGCTCGCGGCGATGGCCCTGATCTGGCGCTTCCCCATCGATGCCGACGCCCAGCATGCCCTGCGCGAACGCATCCACGCGCGCGAACGCGCCGCGCCTTCAGCCCAGCCCGGAGGAACCACCCCATGAATAGCCACGCCACCCGCCGCGGGACCCTGCTCGCATCCATGCTGCTGCTTGCACTGTTCCTGACCGTCGCACCCGCCAGCGCCGCGACCGAGATCGACGGCGTCCGCTTTGCCGACACGGTCACGATCGACGACACGACCGTCCCGCTGCGCGCCGGGCGGCTCTATCGCTACACCATCTTTCGCGTCTACGTCGGCGCGCTCTACGTCCCGGAAGACGTCGCTCCGGACGATGTGCTGACGGCCGACGTGCCCAAGCGCCTGGAACTGGAATACCTGCGCGCCATCAGCGCCGACGACTTCCGCAAGAGTGGAAACAGCCTGCTCGAAGACCAGCAGACCCCGGACACCCTTGCGGCCCTGTCCGACCGGCTGGAGACCTTCAACGCCGCCTACCGCGACATGGAGGCGGGCGACCGCTACGCCCTGGAATACCGCCCGGGCCATGGCACCCGCCTGCTGCAAAACGGCACATCGCTGGTCGAGGTCCCCGGCCACGACTTCGCCACGGCCTACTTCGGTATCTGGCTGCACCCGGAAGAGCCCCTGTCCCGCCGCTTCCGCGACACCCTGATCGGCCAACGCTGAACTCACGCTCCAGGGAACCCCAATCTGCGTGCACGCGCACGCACCGCAGGGTCTGGCAAGCACCTGGTTATTACCCGTCATCGCGAGGCGCGAAGCGCCGCGGCGATCTCCACGGCCTGCCACCGGGCCGCTCCCCTGGATTGCCGCGGGGCGCTCGCAAAGCCAGAAAAACACCTACCCGTCATCTGGCCCACCCCCCGCAGCCCCCGATCCGCGAAACCCTTCACAGGAACATGGCTCCAACCTGGACTAGACTCTTCCGTCCGGGACCCAGGGCCAGGAAGGCCGGGGAGCCATTCATCCACCCGTCCGCTCGCGTACGGATCGGGGCTCTCCCTCACGGCGTCCCGACGGAGGATTGCCATGCAACACCGCATCGCCTTCCGGGAGGCCACCTGGCCTGCCGACGCCGAGGCCCTGTCCCAAGTTCGCTGCGAGGTCTTCGTCGAGGAACAGGGCGTGCCCGAACCACTGGAGTTCGACGGCCTGGACGCCGCCGCCCTGCACTGGCTGGCCACCGGGCCAGGGGACGAACCGGTCGGCACCCTGCGCATGCTGCCCTCCGGCCAGATCGGCCGCATGGCCGTGCGTGAACCCTGGCGCGGACACGGCATCGGCTCGCGCCTGCTGGACTGTGCCCTCCTGGCCGCTGCCCGCCACGGCTGGCGCGAGGTCTGGCTGAACGCCCAGAGCACCCGCATCGGCTTCTACGCCCGCCACGACTTCTTCGTCATCAGCGACACCTTCGAAGACGCCGGCATCCCCCACCGCCGCATGCTCCACCGCATCCACTCCCCGATCGCACGACCCAGCCAACCCTGGAGCCGTCCCAACCTCGGCCTGGCCGCGCATCCGCTATAGCCCGCCCGGGTCCGGGCTCCTCGTGATGCGATTCGCTGCGCTCATCCGCATCCTACGAGGGTCCTTGTGGGCGCCGACTCACCCGCGCGAATCGGCAGCACCCTCACCCCGCAACGCCCACAAACGTAGGGTGCGTTGAGCCCTGCGAAACGCACCACTCACCACGGGGCATACCCCACCCACGATGCGATTCGCTACGCTCATCCGCATCCTACGAGGCATTCTGTGGGAGCGTGCCTGCACGCGAATCGCCCGCCCCGAAACCAACGAATTCCGTGATTCCCGGAACCGCACGAAACCATCACCGAACCCAGAGATGCGAACACATCCGCACTCGCCTATGCTGAGAGAAGCACCCAGCACGCGAGCGACACGCCGATGACCACCCCCGAACGCGACCCGACCCTGATCGACGCCGAGGCCCTGCTGGCCGAACTCCTGGCCGCCACCCGCCGGCGCCTCTGGCTGCATGCCCGCGTCGCGCTCCTGGCCGAGATCGCGGGTGCCGACCTCGGCGCCGAGCTGGCCGGCATCGCGCGCCGCCATCGCCATACCGATATCCGCCTGCTGGTGGACGACGATCTCGCCCTGAAGGAACAACTCCCAAGCCTGGTCGAGAGCATCAAGCGTCTACCCAGCGCCGTGTCGGTGCGCCGGCTGGAGGCCGCGGAGGAAAGCCCGCTCACCGTCACCGCCATCGCCGACCACAGCGGCTGGATGCAGCTCACCCAGGCCGGCGGACGCCGCATCCTGCGCGGCGACGTCGAGGACCGGCCCGGCACCCAGCGCGCAGCCCAGGACTTCGAGGCCAACTGGAGTCTCAGCGATGAAGCCGTCGAACTCCGCCGCCTCCTCGTCTGACAGGCCCCGCATGGTGGATCGGCGCCGCTGGCTACGGGGCGCCCTCGCACTAGCCGCCGGCACGCTCCTGCCCGGAGCCGCGCTCGCGCGTGAACCCCACGCCGAGGTCGCCGTTCTGCCGCTGCAAAACCGCCCGGCCCACAGCCTGCTGCCCGAGCTCCAGGCCCTGTTCGGCGACACCGCCACCCTGCGCGGCGACGGCTTCCGCCTGCTGGTGCGCGCCGATGCCCGCACCCTCCAGCAGATCCGCGAGGTCGTCGCCGAACTTGACGCCCCGACCCAGGACCTCATCCTCTCTGTGCGCCGCCACAGCGACGCCCCACGAACCGAACGCGGCAGCGGTTTCGAGTTCGAGAGCGGCCCGGACGGCACCGAAGGGCGCATCACCACCCAGCGCCTGCGCACCACGCGCCGCGACGACCAGACCCAGCACCTGCGCCTGCGCGAAGGCACCGACGCCATCATCCTGGTCGGCGAGACCCGCACCGCCGGCTTCCGCATCATCCACGGCCGCGCCGGCGTCGGCGTCGAACCCCTGCTACAGAACACCGCCCGCGGCTTCCGCGTACGGCCCCAGGTCCAACCCGACGGCCGTGTGCGCGTGGCTATCTCCCAGCTCCACGAACGCCCCCTCACGCGCGGCGCCGTGGACCGCGACGCCATCGACACCCAGCTCACCCTGGAGCCGGGCACCTGGCACACCCTCGGCGGCGTCCACAGCGAGAGCGCCACCGAGCAACGCGGCCTCGCCTCCCGCCGCACCACCCGCGACCGCGACACCCTCACCCTCGAAATCCGCGTCGATCCCGTTCGCTAGCCAGCCCCCATGATGCGATTCGCTTCGCTCATCGGCATCCTACGGGATAGCACCGCCCCGTAGGGTGCGTTGAGCCCCGCGAAACGCACCTCCAACCGCGAGGCATCGACCACCCAACTGGCAGGCCAACGGTCTGGCGCACTTCCACACCGGGGTGATACAGCCTTTTAAACAATGTCTATACATCATGCGGATGCAGCCATGGCCGAGACACGACTGAAAATCAAGCGTTGGGGTAACAACCTGGGGGTTCGCCTTCCAGCGGCCATCGCGCGCGCCGCGCATCTGGAGGCGGACCAGCCTGTCATCGTCTCAGTGGAGGGCAACCAGATCGTAATCCGTCCGGAAACCAGTCAATCCATGACGCTCGATGAGCGGCTGGAAGCGTTTGACCCGGATATCCACGGCGGCGAGGTCATGCGCACTGACGCGATTGGAAATAAACGATGGTAAAACGCGCAGCACCCAAGGACTGGGTACCCCTGCGCCGTGATGTCATCTGGATCGACCGCAACCCTCAGGCGGGGCGGGAAATGCGAGATATTCACCCCTTCCTGGTCCTGTCACCGACCCAATTCAACGCCCAAACCTCGCTGGTCCTGGGGCTCCCCATGACCACCGCCAGCTACAATGCGACCAACCCCTTCGCCGTGGTGGCGGGCACGACGCCGGATGCAAGAACCAGCTACATCGTCTGCCACCAGGTTTGGCCTCGCCGGCACGCTGGCACCCGCGAGCCTCCTGGCGGCACCGGTGGGCAACATGGCCACCTCGGCCGACAACCGGTGGTCTCTGAGTATCGGTGTGGAACGGTCTCGCAGGGAGATGTCCCAAAACGGGGATGCCGAGGTTGGAAGCGTCACTTCGACCAGTCCCAATGGTGATCGCTTCGATGAAGGTCCCATCTCTGATGGACCCATCAATGGTGGTGGAGGGGGCCAAACCTTCACCGAAGGCTTCAACGGGCTCAATGCCGACGAGGAACAAACCGATCTGTTTGCGCAGCTTAACTATTCAGTAACACCGCGGATCGAGCTCTACGGGCGAGTGGGTGCGACCCAGTCCCGACTCAGCAACTTCAGCTCCATCAACGGCTACTTTGAACAGTCTTTCTCCGAAGGCGATGGTTTCACCGTCCGAGACCGTGACGAATTTGGCCCAATCTCACAGGAGGCGGCCGGTTTTCAATCTGGATCCACCGACGTAGGCTGGCTTGCCGCAGTGGGCGGACGGTTCAACCTTCACGAGTGGAATGAGCGAGGCGTCGCGCTCAACCTGGATGTGATGTATCAGATCCGGGACGCTGGAGGTGGGTGGGATACCTACTCACCGATCTTCTGGGAAGGAAGTAACGAAGTGGTGTCCGTCGACGGACACAAGAGTTCGGAATGGCACGCCGCCCTGGTTCTCGAACGCGTGGTCGGCGACTTCCGCCCATATGGCGGGCTGAAATACGCGCGCGTGAAAAGCGAATACGATCTCGTGCGTTCGAGTGAAATCGAAGAATTGGACGGCTCAACTGGCACGCTGCGGCTGCAGAACCGACGCGAACTCGGTTTGCTGGGCGGCATGGAATACCAGATCAACCCCGCCATGAGCATTCTTGGTGAGATCCGCGCTGGTGACGAGACGGCATTGAATCTGGGTGTGCGGTACCGCTTCAACTAGGCGTTATTGTCGGCACGTTGTACGGCCGACGTAATCGGGGCGGTACCACTGCTGTCCCACTTAATTCAACGAGATAGCCCGATTCCTGGGCCGTTTTCGATACAATGGTTTCACCACAAAACGTTGAATCGAAACGAGGAATCGGGCTATGGCCTACCATGCTACTGTACTTCGTCAGCTTCTCCAATCCGTGCCGCGACTTGAATTTGAGCGACTGGCGACGAAGCTGGATGGGCCGCGGCGCAGCGACGCCTTGTCCCGCTGGAGCCAGTTTCTGGCTCTGGTGGTTGGGCATGTGGGCCAGCGGCACAGCCTGCGTGATATCGAGTCCGCGCTGA
>NZ_KB905107.1:0-30510 GCF_000377825.1 Thioalkalivibrio sp. AKL9
GATCCGCAGCTTCCTGGGCCGGAGCCTGAACGCGGTCGCCTCGCAGATCTTCGTGGCGCTGTGCGTCTACCTGCTGGTGGCCTTCCAGAAATTCGTCTCACGCTCGGCCATGGGCATCCAGGCCGTGCTACGCCTGGTGCAATTGAACCTGTTCCAGCGCAGACCCTTGGCCGATCTCCTCCGCGGTCGGAAACACGATCCACCCGATCCCCAGATGCCACTGCGGCTGAGGGCCGCGTAAGTGGGACAGCAGTGGGTCTACCCTCCTAAGACACCGCCCGGATGAATAACCCGCCCATGCCGTTTCCCGCGCAGAAGACCAAGATCGTTGCCACCATTGGGCCCGCGTCCGATTCACCAGAGACGCTGCGGCGCATGATGCTGGCCGGGCTCGATGTAGCTCGGCTGAATTTCTCGCACGGCGATGCCGCCTACCATGCCGAGTTGATCGGTCGCATCCGCGACGCCGCGCAGGCGAACAGCACCCGCGTCGCGATCCTCGGTGACCTTCCCGGTCCGAAGATGCGTATCGGCGAACTGGCGGAAGAGCCGATCGAACTGCACCCCGACCAGACCATCACCCTGACTACCGAGGACTGCATTGGCGATGCCTCGCGGGTCAGCGTGTCGTTCGCGAGCCTGCCGGAGGCGGTGCAGCCGGGCGATGCCCTGTTCCTGAACGATGGCTTCATCGAGCTGGAGGTGGTGACGATCGAGCGCAGCGAAGTGATCTGCCGCGTACATACCGGCGGCGAACTGCGCTCGCGCAAGGGCCTGAATCTGCCGGGCATCGATCTCGGCATCCGCGCCTTCACCACGGAAGACCACCAATGGCTGCGGTTTGCAGCGGAACACGGCGTGGATGCGGTCAGCCAGAGCTTCGTAGTCGACGGCGACGACATCCTTGCGGTGCGCAAGGCGGCAGAAGCACTGGACTACGCCCCCTTCATCATCGCCAAGATCGAGCGCGCCGCCGCGCTGGAGCAGCTCGACAGCATCCTCGAAGCCGCGGACGGCATCATGGTGGCACGCGGGGATCTCGGAGTGGAGATCCCGATCGCGCGCATTGCCCTCGCCCAGCGGCGCATCACCCGACGCGCCAACCAGCACAACCGCCCGGTGATCACCGCCACCCAGATGCTGGAGTCCATGGTCGCCTCGCGCCGCCCTACCCGCGCCGAGGCCACCGACGTCGCCAACGCCATCCTCGGCGGCACCGACTGCGTGATGCTTTCCGCCGAGTCGGCGATGGGGCTGTACCCGGTGGAGGCCGTGGCGATGCTGGCGGCCATTGCCCGCTCCATCGAACCGGAACGCGACGGCGGCATCGGCGCCGACGGCCCGGACGACCCTGACGAGGCAGGTCTTGACCGAGCCGTCGACCTCATCGCGCGCAGCGTACTGCACACCGCGCAGCGGCGCCTGCCACGGGTCACCCTGGCGCCTACGGCCAGTGGCGCCACCGCCCGGCGCATCGCGCGACTGCGCCTGCCCTGCTGGATCGCCGCCTTCACCCCGAACCCGGCCACCGCCCAGGGCCTGCAGTTTTCCTACGGTGTCCACCCCGTGGATGTCGCCGAGGACCGCGCCGACTGGAACGACTTCGCGCGCCAGTGGCTCACCGAGCACGGCATCGACGACGGCCTCGCCCTCCTCGTCCAGGGCCCCTCGGGGCCCCATCCGACCGGCAACCACCGCCTGGAACTGCTCGAACTCGACCGTCCCCGCCAGGAATACACCAACGCACCGGAGCACCCCTGACCCACACCCCCGTGCGGCCGAAGACGGAAGAACACGACACCCGCCTCCTGTCCGAGCTGCAAGGACAGGGGGATTCGGATAGCCCGTCAGTCCAGGGGCAGGATGCGCCGGCGGGGCGGTGGGGCATCCTGCAGCCTCTGCTGGTTCGCGTACTCGCGTTGCTTCTGCTCGAGGTAGGTCTCGCGGTCCAGCTCGCGTAGCTGGCGCGGGTATTCGTCGGTCAGGTCGAACCAGCGTTCCAGGCGGGCCAAAAGGAGCTCCTGAGCCGGCCGGTCGCGGACGTCGAGCCAGGCCTGCAGTGCAAGATAGAAGCGCATGACGGTGCGCTCGATCATGCCTTCCAGGCCGCCGATGTATTGTGGCTCGCCGTTTTCGTAACCGACCACGGTGAAACCCACCCGCTCGCGTCCCCCGGTGGCGAGGTAGACGAGCGCGGCCAGCCGGGCAATCACCCCGAAGCGCAACGAATACTCGAGGTTGACGAGGGTCCCCGTGTCGTGCGGCACGACGTGGACGACGATGGAGTAATCCCGGGTTCCGTACGGCCCACGATCGCCCTCCAGCTCGATCAGCAGCCAGTCCTCACCCGTCTGGGCCGACCGCCTGACGAGCTCCACACGCTCTGCATACTCCGCCTGCTCGTAACGCGCACGGCCCACGTACAGGTGCAGCAAGGCATCCGCCCCCTCGCGGTAGACGCAGCTCTTGATGTTGATGTGCAGGACGGTGATTTCGCACCACGCCGAAAGCGCTTCCAGCTCACTGGCCACCAGGGCAAACGAATACGGCAGCCGGGCGTGCACCGCCCCCTCGACGACGCCGCCCTGCACAGTGGAGGTAACGGCAATCGGCTCGCCCAGCGGTGATTCGGCAATGGCGGCCAGCCAGTCTTCGGCACCATCCGCATGCGCCAGTAGAGGGCTTCCGACAAGCAGAGCCAACCCGACAAGCGCGACGATGTGCAGTCGACAGCACCAGGATTGGTGGACAAACGGAACGGCCGGCAGTCGCAGCATGGCAGCGCCCCTCCGTAGAATCACCCGGCCGGCGCCCGTTGACGGTCATGAAGGGGGGCGGCCCCGGGTCAGGGCCCGAAACGGTGACCATTGAGACGAAAATCGCCCCCGCTCACCTCCTTAGATAGCCCATATCCGCGATCAACACTGGCGAACATGCCCATGGATCATGTGTCCCCCTTGCTGGTCCAGCCGCGGAAACCTTCCCGGACGGAAAGGCAGCGTGCATACCCGAGGTCCCGCAGGAGCTCTGCGGCACGCAGGCTGCGGCGGCCGCTGTTGCACAGGCACAGCAGGATCTGGTCCTGGGTGACGTGGTGGCGGTTGATCAGGGAGATGAAGTGCTGGAAATCCCGCTCGTCCGGCTCGTCCGCATCCAGCAGTTCCTGTTCCTCCTCGGACAGCTCGCGACCCAGCAACTGCTTCAGGCGGAACAGGGGCACAGGGACGGCACCTTCTACCGCGCCTTCCAGCTCCAGTTCAAAGGGCTGACGGATATCCAGCAACACGGCCAGGCCGATATCGACCAGTTCGCGCGCCGCGTTCACGCTGATCTCCAGCTGCGGCTTGCTCGTTTCGTTCGCCATGCGTTCTCCTTTGATGTTCGCCTCTCTCTGAGGCCGCCTTCCCGGCTCCCGGTTCCCCCGATTGCACCGCCCGATCCACAACCTCGACATTGGACATCAGAAACCCGGTCCGGGCTTCTGTCATGCATGGGGTTTCACGCTCTGTGAAGCGGCCCCACGACATTTCAGACGGCGGGTTCTATGCTCCATGGATACCTGCCGCCTGAAACGGCGCACTGATCAGCGTTAGGGGCAGCATGCCGAACGACCGCGATATCGACCTGAGCCGCCACCACGAACCCCGTGATTTCTCCGACCGCGTCGCACGGGGCTTTACCTCGCTGATGCGATTCTTCGCCGACACCTTCTTTGCCCGGCGCTACGGACACCGCGCCGTGGGCCTGGAGACGGTTGCGGGCGTCCCCGGCATGGTGGGCGCCACGCTGCAGCACCTGCGCTCGCTGCGGCGCATGGAGGATGACCACGGCTGGATCCGCACGCTGATGGACGAGGCCGAGAACGAGCGCATGCACCTGCTCACCTTCATCGAGATCACCTCGCCCAACTGGCTGGAGCGCTTCCTGATCATCCTGGCGCAGGGCTTCTTTTACACGTTGTTCTTTATGATCTACATCATCTCGTCGCGTACGGCGCACCGGATCGTAGGCTACTTCGAAGAGGAAGCGGTCGTCAGCTACACCGAGTACCTGGAGGAAGTGGAGTCCGGCGGGCTCGATAACGTCGCCGCGCCGGCACGCGCAATCCAGTACTGGAACCTTCCGGAAGATGCCCGCCTGTCCGACGTGATCCGCGCGGTACGCGCCGACGAGGCAGGCCACCGGGACGTTAACCACGGCTTCGCCGACCTGCTCGGCAAGAAGGACTGACCCGGGCGCTCTCCCGCGACCTGACGGGGCCGGTTTTCGGGCGCTATCGTGTGGCCGTATGCGAACGACATGGAGACGGCCATGAACGACGAGACAACCGGCGGGACCGAGGGCGCACTCCCCCTGCAGCGGCTGGCAGGATGGGGGCTGCGCGGTATGGCGGTCCTGACGGGCCTGGGCGGGCTACTGACATCGGTGACGCTCTGGACGCTGGCACAGGAAACGCCGCAGGTGCCCTGGCCGGTCGCATCCCTGGTGTTGCTGCAGGCCCTCTTTGCCGTTGCGGTGCTGGCATGGGTCGTGCTCCTGTGGCGAAGGGCCCGCGCACTGGGCGCGCTGGAGACGCGGGACTATCCCGCCATCACCTGCGTTGT
Source organism: Thioalkalivibrio sp. AKL9 (assembly GCF_000377825.1). Classification (NCBI taxonomy): domain Bacteria; kingdom Pseudomonadati; phylum Pseudomonadota; class Gammaproteobacteria; order Chromatiales; family Ectothiorhodospiraceae; genus Thioalkalivibrio; species Thioalkalivibrio sp. AKL9. The sequence goes on from NZ_KB905107.1 coordinate 4,605, forward strand.
CGTCTGCACACGGCTGGTCGGCGAGCTGCTGGCGATTGCCTTCGTGCTGCTCGCGCTGGCGTTGTCGGTCATCTCCCTGACGGCGGTGGAGCCCTTTGCGGGCACCGCGGTGGCCGCGTTCGGCCTTGAAGCCGAGCTGGTGGAACCGGCGAGCTGGGGACTGGCCCTCCTGACGGCGATCCTCTGGCCCCTCGCCGGGTTGTTCGCGGGCGGTTTGGTCCTGTTCGCGGCCTACCTGTTCGCCGATGCCATGACGGCCATGCTGGAGTATGTGCGCGACGTGCGGCGCATCCGCGAGACCCTGTCGTCCGGACCATCCGCGAGATGAAGTAGAACGCGAGACCTTCGCGACCTTCCGAGACCTTCGGGGTCAAACCTTGCCTTTTGCTTGGTCAGCCGACCCCGCAGAAAACGCCGCTAAACCCCCGGAAAGTACGCCGCCAACCGCGCAGGCCCGACACCTGTTCGAACCGGCTGGGAGTGGACTGCTAGCGGACGTCGCCACGGGTGATCCATCTCAAGGTTTGGCCGGCCAGGCCGTTTACAGTGGTCATGGCCCGAGGTTGCGGGCTGCTCCCAATACAGGCCTCACAAGGACCGCCCATGAATTTCCGTTCGCTCTCTGTTCGATCCAAGCTGGTCATCACCATCGTGGTACCCGTGGCCGCGCTCCTGCTGTTGGCGGCCCTGGCTGCACGCGGCACAGCCAACATCGAAGAGGGCGTGCAGAACATCTATCACGACCGCGTCGTGCCCCTGCAGCAGCTGAAGACCATCGCCGACAACTATGCGGTGCTGGTCATCGACGCGGTCAACAAGGCGGACGCCGGACGGATGACGGCGGAAGAGGCACTCGCCGACGTCCGTGAGGCACGAGAAGAGATCGCCGAGATCTGGGACGCCTACCTGGCCACCACGCTGACGCCCCGCGAGCAGGAGCTCGCCGATGGCGCCCGTTCTCTTTTCCGCGCGGCCAATCAGGACCTGGATCGCCTGGAGGCCGCGCTGAACGGTATGTCCGGCAATGTCCAGGGCGAACTCGACGCCTTCAACGGCCCGCTGTACGACAGCATCGACCCGATCAGCGACCAGATCACCGAGCTGGTTGACCTGCAGATCGAGGTCGCCGGTGCGGAGGCCGAACGGGTGTCGGAGTTCTACGGCCAGGTGCTGGTACGCACCGGCGGCCTGATGCTGCTGGTGCTGATCGGGGTCGTCATCACCGGGGTGTGGACCTATCGGTCAGTGGCGCTCCCGATCGCGCACATGCGCGAGACGCTGGAGGGAATCGCCGGCAATCATGATTTGTCGCGCCGGGTGAATATCGGCGCGGACGACGAGATCGGCGCGACCGCAACCGCCCTGAACGGCATGCTCGACCAGTTCCAGGACTCCATCCGCGAGCTGCGCACCCTGACCGACCAGATGGCCTCGGCCGCCGAGCAGCTGTCCGCCGTCAGTACCCAGACCAACGGGAACATCGACCAGCAGCGCTCGCAGACCGAACAGGTCTCGACGGCGATGAACGAGATGGCCGCGACGGTGCAGGAGGTCGCGCGCAACGCCTCCGATGCCGCGTCCTCCAGCCAGGAAGCCGATCAGGAGTCCCGCGCGGGTGGCGAAGTGGTGCGCACGGTGGTCAGCGACATCGGACGCCTGTCGGGCGAAGTCGCGACCATCGAGGAATCCGTGCGCAACCTGGACGAGAAGGGGCAGCAGATTGGCTCGGTGCTCGACGTCATTCGCGGCATTGCCGAGCAGACCAACCTCCTGGCCCTGAATGCGGCCATCGAGGCCGCCCGCGCCGGCGAACAGGGACGCGGCTTCGCCGTGGTCGCCGACGAGGTACGTACCCTCGCCTCGCGCACGCAGGACTCCACGGCGGATATCCAGGCGATGATCGAGTCGCTGCAGGCGGGTACCCGCAACGCCGTCACCGCGATGGGCCGCGGCCGCGAAATGGCCGAGGCCACCAGCAACGACGCCGAACGCGCCGGCGAGGCGCTGGAATCCATCGTCCAGGCGGTCGGCCGAATCAGCGACATGACCACACAGATTGCCAGCGCGGCGGAAGAACAAAACGCGGTGGCCGAAGAGATCAACCGGAATATCTACGCCATCAATGACATCACCGGCGATACCGCCAACGGGGCCCGCCAGACGGCCACCGCCAGCCAGGAGGTCGCGGACATCGCCTCGCGCGTACGCGACCTGGCCTCCGCCTACCGCATTGGCTGACCCCCACGCTTATAGGGCACCGTGAGCTCGGCTTCGGGTCCAGGGTTGCGACTTGCCAGGCGGATCGCCACCGCCTTGCAAGAAAGTACCCGAAGAAGCGGATCCGTCAGGAGCAGCCGCGCGATCCGAGCTTGCGATGCGAAAAATGGGGGCTCGTCACAAGGCCCCAGGAACTCCAGCCGCCGAACGCACTCCCAGATTTAAGTTGCCCGCGATGCCTCCACCCGACGAAGGTGGACCCATGCGGGGTGGCCCGGCAAACGCGATCTAGACGCATTCTTTTGCATTTCGTATCAGCATACGATTATATTCTGGCATTCCACTTTAAGAACCGATCAGGAGCTTCCATGCGAGCCATCAAGACTCTAGCCGCTTCCGCCCTTCTCGCCCTCGCCGGTGCCGGCACAGTTGCGCAGGCGGATGAGCCCTCCAAGCTGTTCGTCAGCGTCACCTCGGCCGACGACCACACCCAGTTCATGTCCATGGTGTTGGCCAACCAGAGCATGCGTCAGGGTCAGGAGATCCGCGTCCTGCTGTGCGGCCCCGCCGCTACGATGGCGACCGAAGATTTTGAGGGCGCCACCATGCAGCCGGCCGACCGGAACGCGCAGCAGCTGATGATGAACCTGCTCAACAACGGCGCCACCGTTGAGACCTGCGCCATCTTCCTGCCGAACACGGACTACACCGAGGCCGACCTGCTTGACGGCATCACCCCGGCCGACCCGGAAGAAGTCGGTGCCTATATGGCCGATCCGAACGTGCGCTTCTTCTCGAACTGATCGTCCGCTTTCGATGCTGACGGGGCCCTCTTCGGAGGGCCTTTTCCGTTTGGACGGCCGGATTCCATTGCAGGCGCACCCGGGTAGACTGTTTGTTGTCTGGCGGACCCCAGGCTCCGAGCCCGTCACACATGGGACTGGGCCGTTCCAAACGAACCCCAGGGGGCCACTTATGAGGCTTTGGTCGAAGTGGAAGAAAGGCGGGGCACTGCTGGCCGATGTCCTGCAACGCCTAGGGATCGACCCGAAGGCGGCCGCGGCACAGGAGAGCTTCAAGCAGATCCTGGACGCTGCGGAGACGGGAGCGGATGAGCGCCTCAAGCGCGAGGCGCAGGACAACGTCCTGTCGAGGGACGAACGCAACACCCGCTGGGAGGCACTGTTTTTCGAGGAGATCCGCGCCCGGGCCAAGGCCCATGCCGCGGAGGTCAAACGCCGCTGATCGTCGCACTGGGCGTGGTGCGACCGGGATCAGTCGTTCTTGCGGAACACGCACCAGTTGAATGACTGCTCGGTCTCGCCCGGGGTCACGTGGACCTCGCGTTGCGACTTCACCAGCGCGAAATCCGGGCCGAACGCGCCCTGCAGGGTCTCCGGGGAATGCCGTTGCACCGGCAGGCCGGAACATTTTTCCGGGCCATCCAGCGCAAAGGTCCCGATTACGATATGCCCCCCCGGGCGAAGGGCATGCTGCATCTGCCTCGCGTATTGGGCGCGTTGATCCGGATCGGTCAGGAAGTGAAACACCGCGCGGTCATGCCAGACATCCAACGCGGCCTCCGGGAATGCGTGTTCCAGTACGTCCGCTTCCTGCCATGCGACCGCCGCGGCGCGCTCCCCGACCCGCTCGCGCGCCTTCTCGAGCGCCGCCCCGGACAGATCCAGCACCGTCAGGTTGCGATAGCCCTCAGCCAGCAGTTCGTCCACCAGGACCGAGGCACCGCCACCGATATCGACAATCGCGGCATCGAGGGCCGGCGCCACCGCCCGAATCAGGGCCCGCGACGTCCGCGCCTCCGCCTGATACCACCCCACCGCATCGGTGGCGCGGGTCTGGTAGACGTCTTCCCAGTGCGGCTTGGTGCTCATGCGGGTTCCTGGTTACCGGAGCAAAGGCTTATCGTACCGGAAGGTTATCAGGCGTTCGGGCCCCGTGTGCTACCCTCCGCGCCGATTCCCATGCCGCCGGGCCAGCCCTATGAAATTCTTCCGCCTGATCAGCATTGTCGAGGGCATTTCCCTCGTCACCCTGCTCTTTGTCGCCATGCCGCTACGCACCTACGCGGATATGCCACTGGCGGTGACCTACGTGGGCTGGGTGCACGGCATCCTGTTCATCGTCTATGGCGCGACGTCGTTGATCGCCAGCCACCTGAGCGGGTGGCCAGTCTGGAAATGGCTGCTGGTCCTGTTCCTTGGGGTGGTGCCCTTCGGCTTTCTCTACGTCGACCACCTGATCCGGCGCGAAATCCCCAACGCAAGCGCGGCCAGGACGGCCTGACGCCGAATCATCACGGGCCACGACCCAGCCGCCTGCAGCCCCCGCTCGTCATCCCGGCCGGAGCGAAGCGCAGAGCCGGGATCTCCTACGTCAGCGACTGCCCCAGCGCCGGAGATCCCGGATCGCCGCTGCACGGCGTCCGGGATGACGGCCCCAGATGTGCCTCGATGAATCGGACTGGCCACTCGTCCCTTGAATGCCTTCCCCAGAACCAACGTTCGCGTGGTCTAATCGGCCCTTCATCCCCATACCAAAGCCCACCATGATCGCCGTAATCTTCGAAGTGGAACCACACGCCGAACGCAAACAGGACTATCTGGATGCGGCAGCGAGTCTGCGCGAGCACCTGAAGGACGTCGACGGATTCCTCTCCATCGAGCGTTTCGAGAGCCTGAGCCAGCCGGGCAAGGTGCTGTCACTGTCTTTCTGGCGGGATGAAGCAGCCGTTCGGGAATGGCGCAACCTCGAGGAACACCGCCAGGTGCAGGCGGCCGGGCGCGGCGGCATCTTCGCCAACTACCGCCTGCGCGTGGCCGAGGTCGTGCGCGACTACGGCATGCACGACCGCGACCAGGCCCCGGACGACTCCCGCAGCGCCCACGGAGCCTGATCCTCGCCACCAACCCGTCACACGCGGCTCAATCGGATCGAGCCGCGTCCAGCCGACCTGCCGAGTGTTCAGGAAACACTGATGGGCTGGCATTTTGTTACTGCACGCTGCAGCCCCCGTGCTCCGAGAGGGCCAGGATGGCCTGACTCAGCGCTGACCTACCCAGGATCGCGCACGATGATGCGGCCTTCCATGTACGGGTGCGGGGCACAGATGTAGTCATACGTGCCCGGCTCGGTCAGCGTGACGCTGTCGCTCTCGGCGTGGCCCAGCATCGCCGTAGCGAACGATTGCGGGCCACGCATGGCGACGGCATTGTGCGCACCCGAGGTCTCCCCGAGACCATAAGTGAAGACATCCTCGTTCACCCAGGTGATCTTGGTGCCCGGCGCCACCTCGACCACCTTCGGGTAGAAGGAATTGCCCTTCATCTCGATCACGACCTCGTCCACATCCGCCCCGAACCGGACCGGACGATCCGCCCGGGCGAGTACCGGGTTGGTGTCGGCGTCGGGAATGCCGAACGGCGCGAGGACACGCCGGGCTTCACCGATCCGCTCCGCACGCTCTGCCGGCTCGTACGAGGGGCCTTCGGCCAGGATCTCGGAGGAGGTCTCCGCGTCCGCTCGGGCGTCCAGCAGCCCGATGGCACCACGGCTGGTGGCCCCGACGCCATGATCCAGCATGGTGTAGACGCCTTCGTCCGGGGGGATGCGGAACTCGATCACCCAGGAGTCCGAGGGGCCCGCGGTTATCGTCTGCCCGCCGGGCCACTGCGCTTCCGGGTGCCCCTGCCAGTACACGTAGTCCCAGAGGATCCCCACAATATGGAAGGTGGACAGGAGGTTGGGGCCGACATTCAGGAAGTACATGCGCACGTAGTCGCCCGGACGGACGGGGATCGGGTTCTCCACGTAGCGGAACAGCTCGCCATTGAAGGCGGTGTAGCTGGCGGCGCCTTCCACCGCCTCCTTGCCGCTGGCGTACAGTTCGTGCTGCAACATGTACAGCTTCAGGTCCGGCTCCTGTCCCAGATCCGCCTCCAGCTGGTAGGACTTATCGCGGGGCTCGACCACGATCATCCCGTACTGGCCGAACATCACGTGCATCGGGATGGCGTGCCCCCCGGGGCGCAGTGATACATGAAGACCCCCGGCGTGGTGGCACGGAAGGTCACCGACCTGGTCTGCCCGGGAAGGATGTGCCCGACGTGCTTCGAGGTCTGGGTATAGGCGGCATGGATCGAGGCGCCATGCATCACATCGCCGCTATTAGTGATCTCCATGCGCACGATGTCGCCCTCGGTCACCCGCAAGGTTGGCCCGGGCAGTTTCCCGTCGATCAGGAAGCCGTCGTAGACCACGCCCTGCCCGATCGGCACCTGCCCCTCGTCCAGATCAATGCGGAACACATGATCGGGCTCGGCATCCGGGTGCACATACCCGGTCGGCCGCGTCTCGAGCCCCTCGTCACGCTCGATGATCTCGATGAAGTCGCTGTCGCCGAACAGTTCGCTGAAATCCGGGCCCGTCGATGCCTGGGCCACTGAGGCGAAATACCACAACAGGACCACGGCAAACCCGGCCGCGAAATGTCCACCCAGTGGGTTACGGCCAATGGCCGAAGGATATGCCGATTCTGTTCGTTTCATTGCTCCCTCTTCTGGATCGGATCCACGACGCTCCGCTATAACCTTTATATACCATGCATCTATTCACAGCGTCGCGCGGCACAATCACGCGCGTCAAGCGCAACGGCGCGGCACTCAAACTGACGTGCCCACCGCGCAAACTCCGGTCTCCCCCCTTCGCCCTGCCATGGCAACCGCGCCGGCGCTGGCCTATAGATCTAGCAGCATCCATCGACTAGTGAAGGGCCATGGGCATCGTGAACGAGTTCAAGCAGTTTGTGGCGCGCGGCAACGTGGTCGACATGGCCGTGGGGGTCATCATCGGGCTGGCGTTCGGCCAGATCGTGTCCTCACTGGTTTCCGATGTAGTGATGCCACCCATCGGCCTGCTGATCGGCGGGGTCGACTTTGGAGAACTCGCGATCGTGCTGCGCGAGGCGGAGAACGGCGTGGCGGCGGTCACGATCAATTACGGACTGTTCATCAAGCGCGTGGTGGACTTCCTGATTATCGCCGTGGTGGTATTCGCCGCCATCAAGGGGATCGCCCGCCTGCAGCGCAAGGAAGAGGCCAAGCCGGAGGAACCCGCGGCACCCAGCAACGAAGAGAAACTGTTGACGGAGATCCGCGACCTGTTGAAGGTGCGGCAAGGTGACTGGGGGACACGCTGAGGAACCGGTACAGCCAGACGGCGTCTCAGCAAGGGCATCGAACAGGGAGACGAGTTTGGACAACGCCATCGAAGTGGAAGGCCTGGTGCGCGACTTTGGCGGTACGCGGGCCGTGGACGGCGTGGATCTGCGGGTGCCGGCCGGCCACGTGCTGGGCCTGCTGGGGCCCAACGGCGCCGGCAAGACAACCGTAGTGCGTATGCTCGCCACTCTGCTGACGCCCACCGCCGGGGTCGCCCGTGTAGGCGGCTTCGATGTGGCTCGCGACGGCGCTCGGGTGCGCGAGATCATCGGCCTGACCGGCCAGTACGCCTCGGTGGACGAGAAGCTGACCGGACGGGAGAACCTGATCCTGATCGGCCGCCTGCTGGGCCTGAAACGCCGTGACGCCAGGGCCCGCGCTGACGAGTTGTTGCAGGATTTCGACCTGCGCGAGGCCGGTCAGCGCCCAGCCCAGACCTACTCCGGCGGGATGCGGCGCCGGCTGGATCTGGCCGCCAGCCTGGTCGGGCGCCCGCGCATCCTGTTCCTCGACGAGCCTTCCACTGGCCTCGACCCGCGGGCCCGCCGCGACCTGTGGGAGCGTGTCCGCCAACTGCAGACCGACGGCACAACCGTGCTGCTGACCACCCAGTACCTGGAGGAAGCCGACGCCCTGGCCGATGCCATCGTGGTACTGGACCACGGACGCGTGATCGCCGAAGGCACCGCCGCACAACTGAAGGCCCGGGTCGGCGGACGCTCGCTGTTCCTGATGGTGGCCCGCGCGGAACAGGCCGCGGCGGCCGGCGAGCGGGTCGCCGCGATGGTGGGCACCCCGCCCCGTGTGGAGGGCGAAACGATCAGCGTACCGGTGTCGGACCCGGCCCTGCTGCCCGCATTGTTGCGAGAGCTGGACGCCGCCGGCATCGAGGTCGCGGAGCTGGGGCTGCGCGGCGCCAGTCTGGATGATGTGTTCCTGTCCCTGACCGGGCGCAGCGGGGCCAGCCGCGAAGAGCCGGGCAACGCGGAGGCCACGCCATGAAGGCCCTCGATCAGACCCTGGCGCTTGCCTGGCGCAGCCTGGTGCAGGTGCGGCGCAACCCCTGGGAGCTGGGCGACTACAGCATCCAGCCGATCCTGTTTCTGGTGCTGTTCCTGTTCGTATTCGGCGGGGCTATTGCCGGCTCGCCAGAGAACTACCTGGCGTTCGTGCTGCCGGGTGTGATCGTGATGAACATGCTGTTCGTTACCGTGTACGTGGGCCACGGCCTGAACACCGACCTGACCCGCGGCGTGTTCGACCGCTTTCGCGCCCTGCCCATCCCGCGCTGGGCGCCGCTGGCCGGGCGCATCCTGGCGGACGTGGTCAAGCAGCTGCTGTGCATTGCCCTGTTGCTGGTCGTCGGATTCCTGCTGGGCTTTCGCCTCGAGACTTCATGGGCCCATCTACTGGCGATGGTGGCGCTGGTGCTGACCTTTGCCGTGGCCTTTTCCTGGGTGATGGTGCTGGTCGGCGTCATCGCACGCGACCCGGAACACGTGCAGCTGTTCGGCTTTACCGCGCTGTTCCCGGTCACCTTCGTCAGCTCGGCCTTCGTGCCGGTGGATACGATGCCACCGTGGCTGCAGGGCTTCGTGCAGGCCAACCCGGTGTCGCTGCTGGCAGATGCCGCCCGCGGCCTGATGAACGCCGAGGGTCCGGCCCTTGAACCGGCCTTGTGGTCGCTCGCCTGGGCGCTGGCGATCGCGCTGATCTTCGCACCGCTGTCGGTCTACGCGCTCAACCGCCGCCTCGCCCGCGGCTAGGGAAACCTGGGGCACCCGTACGCAGGAGACCATTGAATCGTATTTGCCGGGGTCTCGCGGGTCGGGGGTACCGCCCGCGTCCGTTCCATCCTCTCAAGCCGCCCGAGCCCCTAGTTGCAGGGCCGCACCGAGCGGCGTGGTCAGAACAGTTCGATCTCGCCCACGTCAATCCTGGAGGGCTTAATCATGCCTTCGGCGACCAGGCGGTCGTACATACAGACCCGGTTCTTGCCGTTTGCCTTGGCGTAATACAAGGCCTGATCGGCCTCGTCCAGTACGGCGCTGGCCGTCTTGTACGGGCGCAACTGGGTCACGCCGATGCTCGTTGTGACCCGGCCGACTCGCGGCACTACATAATCGGCAACCGCGTGCTGCAGCCGTTCGAAGGTAGCGGCAGCCCGGTCGGCACCGGCAACCTCGGCCAGCACCACGAACTCCTCCCCACCAAAGCGGTAGATCAGGTCGTTTTCACGAAAACTCTTCTGCAGCAACCGCGCGAGCAGAATTAGCACCTCGTCGCCGTACACGTGACCGAAACCGTCGTTGATCTTCTTGAAGTCGTCGACGTCGATCACACCCAGCCAGATCTGCGTTTCTTCCGGATCGGGCTCCCGGCGACGATCCTCCGCCAGCCCCGGCCGGTGGACACTACGTTCCAGGGTCGCGAGATCGCGAAAATTGTCGTCGAACGTCTTGCGATTGAGCAGACCGGTCAGCTCATCGGTCTGGGCGTCATCAATCAGCTTGACGAAGTTGCGATACACCGAAAGGAAACTCTTGACCAGGCGGGCATCCAGGGACTCGTCAGCATCGTCGCCATCGAATGAAAACACCAGGCAGATACTGAACTCGTTGAGCCCGGACATCGGAAAGACCGAGACCCGGCGACCGGACACATCGGCCTCGGCAACCGGCTGACCGGTTGCCAACGCCTGCTCCAGCAACCCGTCAGGGACCGGCTGGTCCTTGGGGTCGAACGGCACCGTCATCACGGCATCGTGCTTGCGATCAAAGGTATGCAGGCTCCGCGGCTGGCCTTCGACATCAAGCTGAATCGCCCAAATGCAGGCATTCTCGTAGATGTCGTCCAGCGTCTTGAGCAGGCTGTATTCCAGACGCTGGGCATTGCGTATACCCGTCAGGTGGGCCAGTCCATCAAGCAGATCTCGACCGCTGGTCATGGCATTGATCTCGTCTCGTCGAAGGGGCCGCCACCGTCCCCGGTCGATCATCCGGGGCCGCCAACGGGGCGAAATCATCTCTACGCAGGGTGCCTTTCGGCATCACGCGGATGTCGGACCCTACCCCGCCTGCAAGGTTTCCCTGCGGGGCAACGCCAAACATTGGAGTTTTATGGTAATAGAAAACGGCGGAGTTCGAATGAACGGCGCCGCTCCATACGGATAGAGACGCCATCTACAAGGAAGGCAATGATCAATCCACGCAGATTGGCGGCCATGTCAACGCCCCTTTGCAGGACAAAAAAATCGCCGCATCCCTGCGGCGACAAGACATGACCCGTGTGGGGTCGGCGGGAACCCAGGAAGACGCTGGTCAGCGTTTTCCTAGTAGACGGGGACCAGTGCGTAGCCCTGGTTCTGGTACCCCATGACGGCGATGAACCCACTGCGGACCGGCTGGATCGCGTCCAGCACCTTGTCGTTGTCCACCCCGTAGGCGCGGGTCGCAGCGGCGCAGACCTCCATCTTCACGCCCAGCTCATCGAGGCGGTCGACGGCCTTGGCGATCTCTTCCAGGGTGTCGCCGTGGTCGATAGCGATCTCGGGCTCGGGGTCGGTGGTGATGAACTTGACGGCCTCGGCGATGAAGACCATGCGCAGATCGGGCTCCACGCCCTCCTTGATGAGGTTCTCGTGGTTGGTGGCGATGCCACGCAAATAGGCGAGCATCACGTTCGGGTCGGACTTGCGCATGTCGTAGACCGCTCGCATGGTCTCGATGCCCTGGGTTGCCTCGCGGTTGTCCAGGCCCTCGGCGGTGGCCGTCGAGCCCAGCCCGAGCGGCAGCAGCAGGGCCACCAGCAGGATCACTATTCGGTTTCGCATGGATACTCCTCCTTTCGTGGTTTAGGTCCGGATCTCTCGTGCCCGGACTCGGTGCCTGAATCAATCGGACTCAGTAGATCGGGATGACCGCGTAACCCTGCGCCTGATAGCCGGTCAGGGAGACGAAGGTGTTGCGCACCGGTTCGATGCCGGGCAGCAGCTCGCCATGTTCGACCCCGAACAGGCGGGTGGCCACGGCACAGGACTCCATGCGAACGCCCTTCTCCTTCAACGCAGCCACGTGCTCCTCGATGGCGTCGAGGTGGTCGAACTCGGTCAGATCGAAGCGTTCGCGGTCCTCGGACACCATGGTCACGGCCCGCCCGCGAAACGCCAGAATCATATCCGGCTCGACACCTTGATCGGTCAGGTCTTCAAAGGTCTCGCGAATCACCATCAGGTACAGCGCCAGCATCTCCGGATCATTGTTATTCAGGTCGAACACCACCCGACCCTGCTCAACACCCTCCAGGGCCCGAGCATCGGTGGGAGCATCGGCCTGGACGCTCAAGGCAGACAGGGACAGGGCAAACAGCAGGAACAAGGAAGCGACGATTTTCATAGGGGACTCTCCTTAGGGGTGGAAGCGGGGTACGGGTTGTCCGGGGGGGGGCATGACGATGGCGCGCCAGGCGGCCTCCTGGGTCTCGGACAGGTAGTGCGGCAGGGGTCTCTCCAGAGCCCCGTCGAGGTGTAAATGCAGCAGGCGGATTGCGCCACCGAACGCGGCGGTGGCGGCTACGGGCACCTCCATCGGGCGAACGTCGCCGCTCTGAATGCCCCGCTCGATGCACTCGCGCATCCGCTGGAACGGTTGCGAAGAACACACCGGCGGCTCGTCCGGGAGAAACTCGCGGTGGCGCGCCTCCAGCACGAAACGCATGGCCTGGGGGGCCTCGATCGCGGCCTCGAACAGGAACGCGATGATTCCGTCGCAGCGCGCACGGCAGTCACTCTCGCGCCCCATCACTTCGGCCAGGCCGGCGTCCATGCGCTGCAGCAGGTCGTCGTACAGCGCCTTGGCCAGCGCCTCCTTGTTGCCGAAGTGGTGATAGATCGAGCCAATGGAGACCCCGGCCTGGCGACGGATGTCATGGATGGAGGTATTGAAATAGCCATCACGACTGAACCGCTCCAGGGCGGTATCCAGCACGAGCTTGCGCAGTGCCGCACCGCGCACCGATTGCTTTGGGTTTTCCGTCATCATCACAACCGAACCGAACGTTCGTTCTAATCTAGCGCGAACATATGCGAAACGCCATACGCCGGCCACGAGACATCGCGGAAAAACGATCGAGCCCATGCGCTGCACAGGCCCGATCAATACCCTGGAGGGGGGCGGGCCGCGGATGGGCGGCCCGGGTTATGGATGAAGATGGCTTCGCTGCGCTCGCAATGACCGGGTCACCGCACCCGGATTCCGGTTCAGAAGTCCTCGAACTCCATGGTGCGGAAGACGCGGCCGGCGTTCTGGCGGTGCAGCTCGCCGTAGGTGTCCAGGTGGCGGTAGGCGGACTGGTCGATGTTGTAGGCATCGTTCAGCGTGCCGCCCTCGTCGAGGATGCGCTGGACCTCCTCGCGCAGATGCACGAGGTAGTCGTGGGTGTAGCGGCGCAGCACGTCGAAGTCATTCACCGGCTCACCGTGGCCCGGGATGATGTAGTCGGCATCCAGGGCCTCCAGTTCATGCCAGGTCTCGATCCAGCCGGCGGTATCGGTGTAATCGAAGATCGGGAGCATGCGCTGGTGAAAGGCCAGGTCGCCGGTAATCAGCGCCTTGCGCGCGGGCGCCCAGATGGCGATATCGCCCGGGGCATGGCCCGGTCCGAGGTAGCGGATCTGGATGGTCTCGCCGCCCATGTCCAGGTCGAGGCGCGTGGCGAAGGTCACATCCGGCGTACCCAGCTCGGTCATGAACGCCTTGTCACGGGTGCGGTTGGGCGCACCCTCCAGGCTGGCCTGGCCGTTGGCCTCGATCTCGCGCCAGGCATCCTTGTGCGCGATCACCGTGGCGCCCTGCTCCTGCCAGTAGGTCATGCCGAGCATGGCATGGCCCTGGGCGTTCTCCAGCACCACGTATTTCACTGGCTGGTCGGTAAGCTTCCGGATCTCCTCGTGCAGTGATTTCGCCAGCAGGTAGTTGTCGCCGGCGTTCATCACCACCACACCGTCCTCGGTGATGATGAACGACAGGTTGTTGTTGTGGCCGGAGTTCTCGTAGGTGGAGGGCTGGGTCGCGCCGATCGCGGACCAAACGCCATCGGTCACCTCCTGCGGCCGGTCATAAAGGAACGAGTCGCGTGCCTTGTCCAGCACGTACAGTGGCAGGCCCGCGTCCTGCCACTCGAAGAAGCCGCCGGGGTAGTTCTGCACGTTGGTGTAGCCCATCTGCTGCAGGGTCTGCGCGGCGGCCACGCTACGCAGGTTCTGACCGCAATAGACGACGATCGGGGTGTCCTTGTCCGGGATCTCGCCGGGCACCTCGAACTCGATCCAGCCACGCGGGATATTGAGCGTCTCGCTGGACCGGATCTGCCCGCCGGTGTGCTCGATCTCGGTGCGGGTGCGCACGTCGATCACGACATGGTCCGGCTCGCTGGCGATCCACTCCTGCAGGCCCTCCTTGTCGATGTTGGTGATCTCGGCGTTGGCGGCGTCCAGCAGCGTGTCGCCCGTCAGTTCTTCGGCCTGCGCGGTACTACCTGCCGCGGCAAGGACCAGTCCCAGCCAGATCGCTCGCATCGTGATTCTCCTTTTTGCGTCCATCCCTCCACCATAGCCCCCTGTTCCGCCGCCGGCCAGGCCTCCGCTTGAGCCACCCCGTACAGTGTCTATATTCAGGGTAAAGGCACACGGCCCAGCAGCCGAAGGAACCCCCAATGAGCAATCACATGGCGGATGTCACCATCCACATCGACGAAAACACCGACCACGCGGCCCGCGAGCGCATACAGGACACCCTGCGTGAACTCCCCGGCGTCATGGCCGCCTCCAGTCACGACGAACGGCCCCACCTGATGGTGGTGGAGTACGATCCGGAACGGGTCGACAGCCGCAAGCTGCTGGACACGGTAACCGCCACCGGTGTCCACGCCGAACTGATCGGCCTGTAACCTGACCTCACACGGGCGTCACCGGCTATTTGTAGCCCGTGGCGCCCGGCTGAGCGGCTCAAGAGGCATGCCGAAACGGGACAACCCGCAATCGGTCTGTCACCATATTGTCCATGGGGAAATGGGCCAGTATCCAGCACGACGACACGCACTCCGCTGACGGGGGAAACCATCGCGGCGCCCGTGCCGTTCGGCCGGATACCTGGCAGGTCCTCCTGGGCATTGGCCTCCTGCTGACCGCAACCTATGTGGCCCTGCCCTATGGCCTGCTGGCCAGCAGTCTCTACGTGCTGGGCACCGCAAGCGCTGCCCTCGCTGTCGGCATCGCCGTACTGCGCCGGCCGAGGCCATTCGGCGCGACCGCCTGGGGCCTGATCGCCACTGCACTGACGCTGGCGGCCATCGGCCACGGCATCTGGTACTGGCTGGACCTGCAGGGCCTGGAACCCTTTCCCTCGGCCGCGGATATCTTCTACCTGTCGGTATACCCGCTGTTCGCCATCGCGCTGTGGCAACTGGGAAGCCAGACCGCACGCGACGACGGCGCGTTTGTGGATGTCCTGATCGTGGGCATTTCGGCCGCGGTGCTCGGGTGGGCCCTGCTGATCGCACCCTACACCTACGACCCCGACCTGACCTGGCTGCAACTGCTGGTATCCACGGGCTATCCGGTCGCGGACCTGGTCCTTCTGCCCCTGGTCCTGCGCCTGGTGTTCCTCCAACGAACCGGCATCACGGCCCACAGCTTCCTCCTCCTGGGAATGCTCGCCTATCTGACGGCCGACCTGCTCTACGCCCACGGCAACTCCACCGGCTGGTACACCGCGGGCGGACTCACCGATGCCTTCTGGCTGATTGCCTATTCCCTGATCATGGCGGCCGCATGGCATCCTTCCGCGAAGATCGAACCGCGCGCGCACACCTCGCACGCCGAACTCTCCGGCCGGCGTCTGCTCGTGCTGGGCGCCGCGTCCGTCCTGGTGCCGATGGTGATCCTGTTCACGGCGGGCAGCGAGATGGAGATCATTCGCGTTGCGGCGATCGCCTCCATCCTGCTGTTCCTGCTGGTGTTGTACCGCATGGCTGGATTGCTGCGCGAGACCCAGCACCAGGCCAAGCGCCTGGAGAACCTCTCGCGTACCGACCCGCTGACCGGGGCCGGCAATCGGCGCCACCTGGAAGAACAGTTAACCCGCGAGATCGCCCGCGCCGAACGCACCCAGGGCCCGCTCAACCTCGCATTCCTGGATATTGACCACTTCAAGCGCTTCAACGATTCCCACGGCCATGCCGCCGGCGATGCCCTGCTGCAGGAAATGGTCGATGCCTGGCGCCCCATCCTGCGGCCCACGGACCTGCTGGCACGTTTTGGCGGCGAGGAATTCGTGGTGGTATTCCCGCACATTGATGCGCAGCAGGCCCGCCGCGTGCTGGAACGCCTGCGCACCGCGATGCCCAACGGCCAGACCTGCTCGGCCGGGATCGCCAGCTTCCACCCCGGCGACACCATGGACTCGCTGCTGGGACGCGCCGACCAGGCCCTGTACGCCGCGAAGGACGGCGGACGTGACCGCATCATGATCGCCCCCGCCGAACCCATACCGGTTGCAGGCAGGCCCGCGTTGTAGGGACCGGAATCCCCGACTGCGAACACAATCCTGACACCCCGCAGGAGATCCGTGGAGCAATATCAAGCTCTCGCGCGTCTATTCCCGAGCCCCTTCACCAAGGTTTCCATGACACACCGCATTCTCGTACGCCTGTTTGCCCTCGCGGCCCTGCTGATGATGCCGTTCGCCGCACCGGCGCAGGAGGCGAACGGCCCGACGGGCGCAGTCGACGCCGCCGCTTCGATCGAGGCCGGCGGGGCCGAGATCCCGGTGGAACGCTATCGCGCCGATGGCGACGCCGTGCTTTTGTGGTTTCCCTCCGAACACGGCCTGCAGGACGGCCATCGACAACAGGCGCTGGCGCTGCAGGCGGCCGGGGTCGAGACCTGGCTGGTCGATCCGTTCACCGGCCACTTCCTGCCCGAGGCGGCATCCAGCTTCGACGACATGCCCACCGCCACGGTGACGGACCTGATCGAGGCAACCCACACCGATACCGGACGACCGGTCTATGCCTTCGGGCATGACCGTGCCCTGCCCTGGCTGCTCACCGGCCTGTACCAGTGGCAACAAGCCCACCCCGAGGCCGACTACCTGGCCGGACTGCTGATGACCAGCCCCTTTCTGCATACCGGGGTGGATACCGATGAGGCCGAACTACAACCCATCGTCCGGCTGACTAATCTGCCGGTGTACATCCTGCAACCGGCCCAGTCGCCCCAGCGCCAGCATCTCGGGCGGATTCGCAGCGGGCTGACCGAGGGCAGTAGCGCGGTGGGTGCGCGGCTGCTTCCCGGGATCCGCGACCGCTTCTTCTTCCGCCCCGATGCGACAGAAGCCGAGCGGCTCGCCAGCGAGACCTTCCACCGCGAGATGATCTTCGCCATGGACCTGCTGACGCGGCTGCCTCACCAACGGACGCCCGCCGTGGCCGAAGCGGACACGGACCTGACGGTACGCACCCCAAGCGGCACCGACGCACAGCTCAACGCCCTGGATGAACCCGTGGCGGCCCCGCCGCTGGAGCGGCCCGACCTGGCGGGGGATATCCATCGACTGGAGGACTATCGCGGCGAGGTGGTGCTGATCAATTTCTGGGCCAGCTGGTGCCCGCCCTGCGTGCACGAGATGCCGTCCATGCAACTGCTGGAGGACGAACTGCGCGACGAAGGCTTTCGCATCCTGGCGGTGAACCTGGGAGAGGACAAGGACACTATCCGCCGCTTCATCGAGGACGAGGTGCAGACCGAGTTCACCATCCTCCTCGATCCGGAACAGGACTCCCTCGACGACTGGCGCGCGATGGCCTACCCCACCAGCTACGTCGTCGACCGCAAGGGCCGCCTGCGCTACTACCTGTTCGGCGCCATCGAATGGACCGAACCCGGCGTGATCGACCAGATCCGCGACCTGCTGGACGACGACGCATAGCGGCCCGGAAAGGGCGCGGCGCCGCGCGGGGTGTGCTAAAGATCCGCCAGGATGGCGCGCAGACGCTCCTCGTAGGCCGCTTCGGTAATCAGCCCCCGGTCGTGCAAGCGATCCAGCTCTTCCAGTCGCGCCTCGACCGAACGGCCGTCGGAGTCTTCATCGCGTCCCTGATCCGCCTGTTCGCCTCCGCGGATCAACTCCACGGCATTCACTTGCGCGAACAGTTCGTCCACTAGCGGCGCAAGCTTCTCTCGGGTCGGCCCGAACTTGTCCATCCGCCCGCTACCGCTGCGGGCATCGTAGGTGGCCTGCCCCGCCAGGCCCTGGGCGTCATAGACGCGAAGATCGGCGTACGAGAGGTACATTGCCAGATCCCACTTCCAGTTCGCGGTGTGTTCCAGGTAATGCGAACACCGTGCAGGGCGGGAACCGGAATAGACGTCCGTGCGGATACCTCGCTGCTCGATCAGTTCGCGCATCTCGGGCTGAAATCCAGCCATGTGGATCTCGGGGTTGTCGAGCACGCAGACCAGGCTGACATCCACCGCATCCAGCGGCTCGATCGACTGGGTGATGGAACACCCGGTGGCCACCAGCGCAATGCCGGCCACCCAGAACGTACGCATTCCTCGCAACACAAACACCTTCCTTCCTCTGGACGCAATCCTGCGCGCACCTGCCCCGCGCAAACGAGCGCGCACCCTACCAGACCTGCACTACTCTCCCCGAATACCGAGGCATCCGTACCTCAGCGGTCATCCCACCGCCTGATGAATCGCGCGCCCCCTCGTGCAGCACCTTGCCGGGTCAGGAAATGCCCACGCGGGCAGGCGTTATTTGGCGCAAGCGCCGCAGTTCGAGACTACGTTCGAGGTATGAGAGACGTAGCGGAGACTCCCATGAAAGCACCCAATGCAATACACCGAATCCGATCGGGCCTGCTCGCAGCCACGGTCCTGTTGCTGACCGCACCGGCATTCGCGGAAACAGAGGTCGGCATCACCACCGACATGGCCGAGTTCGAGGTGCGCCACGGCGACGAACTGGTAACGGTGACCCGCGACCAGGATACCTTCGCAACCATCGACCTCGACTACGCGCAGATCGCGCGACCCTGCCCGCCGTTCTGTATCCAGCCGATGAGCCTTGGCCCCGGCGTCGAGACCCTTGGGGAACTGGAGTTCATCGACTACCTCCAGCAGACCACGGAGCGCGACGACCTGGTGATCATCGATTCGCGCACCCCACGCGAGTACCAGCGCGGCACCATCCCCGGCGCCGTCAACATCCCCTGGGACCGGCTGCACTTCGCCTCCGGCGCGGACCCGGACGACGTGCGCAACGTGCTGACCGAAGACTTCGGCGCAATCTTCGACGGCGACTTCTACAATTTCAGCCGGTCGAAGACCCTCGTGCTGTTCTGCAACGGCCCCTGGTGCGGCCAGTCACCCACCAACATCCGCACCCTGACCAACCTCGGCTACCCGGCCGAGCGCATCAAGTGGTACCGCGGCGGCATGCAGATGTGGCACGCCTTCGGCCTGACCACGGTCGAGGGCGAGACCGACGGCTAGCCCAGGAGGCCGTCTACCTCGTCATTGCGAGCGCAGCGAAGCCATCGGCCAGACAAGGGCTCAGCCCCGCCCGATTGCTGGGCTCGCAATGACGGGATGGGTGGCAAATCAACGGTGACTCCAACAGCCAGCCCACCGGCTACTTCGGCTCCGCCATCAGGGCCTCGACGGTGGCAATGACGTCGGGGTCGTCCCATTCGATGGCGCTGTTGACCGAATAGCGCACGCGGCCGTCACGATCGAGAATGAACGAACTGGGGAAGGCAAAAACGCGCCAGTCGGCAGCCACCCGTCCGTCGAAGTCCATCAGGACCGGGAAATCCACCTGCACCTCTTGCATGAAGGCCGTGATGTGCTCGGCGCTTTCCTGATAATTGACCGATACGATGGAGAAGCCCTCGCCCAGGGTCTCGGCCATGCGGTTCATCGACGGGATCTCGTGCACGCAGGGCGGACACCAGCTGGCCCAGAAATTCAGCAGCACCACCTGGCCGTCGTAATCGGACAGCGACTGCTCGTCACCTAGGTGATCGGTCAGCGTGAAGTCCGCGACCGGCCGCGGGCGATCGCGCTCCACCAGCCCGCGGCCGACTTCGATCGCACGGGTGGCCTCCGGCAGCGGCGCGGCCGCCAGCGGGCGCGGGACGCTGGCCAGGAGCCGGCCCGCCTGCAGCAGTTGTGCAGGCAGGCGCTCGGCCGCGGCCTGTTCCTCCGGCTCGGGATCGGTGCGGCGCAGGTAATAGAAATCGCGCACATCCGGGACCGTCTGCACGAACACCGCACTGCCGCCGCGGCGCAGGTCGGTCAGGATGTCGTCCAGGTGCCAGCGATATACACCCTGTGCGGGCTGCAGCAGGAAGAGCGGCAGACTGGTGGCGCGCACCACATCGACGAACTCGGCGGGGGCACCCGCCACCGGCGTGTCGACCATCAGGTTGGGGAAGGCCAGCGCCGCACCGAGTACGTAGGCCGCTTCGGGGCCGTCCTCCTGCCACTGACGCAGGCCGCGCAGGGCGGTGATCGCCGGGCGGCCCGAGGCGACCAGCATCACCTGCTTGCCGGTCTGCGCGTGCGCCGCACCCAGCAATGCGGCCACACTGACGCCATCCAGGCTGCGCATGCTCTCATTGGTGCGCGGAAGGAAATGGGCATCCAGCAGATCGGCCTGCCAGACCTCGACGCCCATCGCCGCCAGCTCGTGCCCGAAGCGCGCATGGTTGGCGTGTTCGCCCGCCTGCGGAAGCAGCCACAGGTAGAGCCGATCGCCAGTGGCCGGGTACACGGTGACGCCCAGGTCGACGCCGGCGGGATCGGTCACTGTCAACGTGCGCGGTTCAACCTCTCCGGCACCCGCCGGCGGAAGCAGCAGAAGCAGAGACAGCAGCAGGCACAGGCGCGGCAGGAATCGTATCGACACGCGGGCATCCATCAAGGGGACCGACCGCGACTATAGCGTCCCGTCATGCCCGCGGGAACGCCGCACGGAAGAGCCCCGAGGGATTGGGTCAGCGCGGGTGCGTATGCCGGAACGTGCGTAGACGGCGGGTCTTTTCCACCATGCGCCAGAGGGAACGGCAGTTGTTGTAGCGCGAGACGTGCTGCAGCGGCACCCAGAGGATGTCGTTCGACTCGTCGCTGCCGGGCACCGGCAGGCGGTCGTCGATCTCCAGCAGGAAGCGCACGTCGATGTGCTCGTGCATCGGGAAATGCGGGCTGGCCGGGATGGTGTGGATGTCGAGATCGAAGACATCCTCTTCCACCAGGCGGATCTGCTCGGGGGCGAGGCCAGTCTCTTCGTGGGTCTCGCGCAGCGCCACCTGCAAGATGTCGGCCTGGCCGTCGGCATGCCCGCCGGGCTGGAACCAGCGGTGGTGCTTGCCGTGCAGCAGCAACAGGGCCTGCTCACGGTCGGGGCTGACCACCCAGGCGGAACCGGTTACATGCGCGGGCAGGAGATCGCAGTGGAAGCAGTCCGGGTGCTCGCTGACGAACTCCAGGGCGCGGCGGACGTAGCCGGCCTCCTCGATGAAGGTCGTCTGGTGTCGGGCGAGCAGGTCCAGCAGCTGGGCGCGATGCATCTCAGGTCCCGGCGGGGTTGTGCAGCGCGTGGATCGCCGCACGCGCCGCCTCGTCCACGTCGCCTTCCCGTCCCGCGAGGGTCAAGCGACCAAAGGCGCCGACTGCGCGCACGTCGATCAGCGAAACATTGGATGCCTTCAGTGCCTGGTTCGCGGCATAAATGATGTAGCCGGCCGGTTCCGCCTCGAGGATGAACATGCTCTGTTCCGGCAGGATCATGTTCCCGCGGCGGTTCTGGCGGTTGATCAACACGGTGTGGTCCGGGGTCATCCCACGGATGGTCTCCTGCCACGGGATGCGACAGGGCTGGCGGTCCTCCTGGCTGGCACCGAGACGCTCCAGCAGCACCCGGCCGGCCTCGATCACCTCGCTCTGGCTGCGATGGTGAATCACCATGGAGCCGAATTCGCGCTCCACCACCTGCTGCGCGAGGTGCACGTTGGTCGCCTTCAGTGCGACGTCGGTCAGGCGGTGCACCGCCATCCCCGGGGACACTTCCACCCACAGGCAGGAGTCTCCCGGAACGGGCAGGAAGCCCTGGGAGACCGTAGCCATGTATTCCGCCAGCTGCGGCTGGAGGGAATCCATGTAGACGTAGGTGCGCAGCTGGATCATCGATTCGCTCTGGGCCAGGGCCCGCGGCCCATGGTTCCCGCGCGTCGCGGCCCGAACCCGCGCGGGAATTCGCGCACGCCTCATGCAAGCCGCCCCGAAATGGGCGGGCTCGCGTGCACACGCGGGAGAATTGAAGGACGTATTGTGAACGCAGCGCGCCCCAAGCTCAACGTTGAGTGCCTTCAGGGGCCGGCCTTCGGGCGGCCACACGTCCCGGGAAGACGCTCGTATAATGCAACGCCAACCCCGCAGCCACAGGGATTGTCATGCCGAAGCAGGATGCGGAACACCTCCTCGCCAGCGTGGAAGACGCCGATCTCGATCTGGCCGAGACCCTGCGCCAGCTCGTGGACTGGCTGCGCCCGGAAGACCCGCGCAATGTCGCGCCGGTGATCTCCCGTATTGAGCAGTTAACCCTCGCCCTGGGCGAGAACCCGCGCCTGCAGGACCGGCTGCGTGAGCGCCTGGAGGACGGGCTGGAGGACGCCCGGCACCTGACGCTGTACACCGGGATCGGGCTGTTCTCGCGCAAGGGTTTCTTCCGCGAGGCCGCGGAGCTGATCTACGAGCGGATCAATCCGCGCCCAATGGACCGGCGCGACCTGAAAGACGTGCTTTATCACGTGTTTCACCAGACCGATGACGCCGCCTGGGTTGCGGCCCTGCCGGACGATGCCTGGTGGCGCCTGCTGGAGGCCCTGGGCTGCCTGACCGGGGAACACCCCGGGGTCCTGCAACGGGCACGCGAGGAGATCCTCTACGCCCTGGAGATGCTGTCGATCTGGGTGGCCGCGGAAGAACTGGAACCGGAACTGCTGCGCCTGGACCCGTCGATCGCCGAGCACAACTCGGCCTTTGTCGCCCAGGAGCGCGAGATCTCCGCCTATGTGCGCGACTACCGAGCCGCGCTGGAAGACCCCGATCACGAGCGCATGGATGACCGCCATGCCCGGGTGCTACTGGAGCAGTGCAGCGAGCAGATCGCGCGCCTGCGCCAGCTAGCCATCACCCATGGCAACAGCCTGTCGCTCACCCACCTTCTGGAACGTCTGGACCAGACCCTCGGCCGCATTCACAAGCTACTGGACCTGCTGGAGCCGGACGCGGACCGCGACACGCGCGCAGCCTCGGTCGGGGTGTTCCGCGAACTCATCACCATCAGCGCCCGCCAGCACGGTGTACGCGCGCTGTGGCAGGACAACATCAAGCTGGTCTCGCGCAGCATCACCCAGCAAGTCAGCGACACCGGCGAGCACTACATCACCCAGTCGCGCAGCGAATACTTCCAGATGCTGCGCTCCGGAGCCGGCGCCGGGCTGATCATCGCGGTCATGGCCCTGATCAAGATCCAGATCGAATCCCTGGGACTGTCCCACGCGGTCAACACCCTGTGGGTGAGCCTGAACTACGGCCTCGGCTTTGTGCTGATCCACATCCTGCATTTCACCGTGGCCACCAAGCAGCCGGCAATGACCGCCGCGCGTCTGGCCGCCGCCATCGAGGAAAGCGAACGCGGCACAGCCGATCCACGAACCATGGCCGATCTCCTGATGCGGGTGGGCCGTTCGCAGTTCGCCGCAGTACTCGGCAACGTGGGCATCGCGCTGCCGACCGCCATCCTGATCGGTCTGTTTGCGGCGGGCCTGTTCAGCGCTCCAGTCCTGTCCGGTCGCGAGGTCGACTACCTGGTGGACGGGCTGCACCCGATCATGGGCCTGGCGCTATTCTTTGCCGCGATCGCCGGAGTCTGGCTGTTCGTCTCCGGCCTGATTGCGGGCTTCTTCGACAACCGCTGCGCCTACCTCGACCTGCCCGGCCGCCTGCGCGAGCATCCGCTTCTGCGCCGGTTGCTGCCGACCGGGGCGCGCCACCGCCTGGCCGACTGGATCGGTCACAACTACGGTGCACTGATCGGCAACTTCCTGTTCGGCGTGCTTCTGGGAGTGACCGGATATGTCGGCTACCTGCTGAACCTGCCCCTGGACATCCAGCACGTCGCCTTTGCCTCGGCCAACCTCGGCTATGTCACCGCCAGCGAAGCGCCCGGGCTGGGCATGTTCGTCCTGTTTCTGGGGTTCGTGCTGCTGATCGGGGCGGTCAACCTGTGGGTCAGCTTCGGGCTCGCGCTGTACGTTGCGCTGCGTGCCCGTGGCGTGCGCATCGGCACCTTTGGCCGCGTCGTTCGCGCCTATGGTCGCCACCTGCGCGAACGTCCGGGCGAATTCCTGTTCCCGCCCGGCGCGCAGACCACGACCAACGGAGGCGACGACGAGTCCGATGCTCGTTAGCAGGGCCTTGCGTCTGCTGGCGCCGACACTCGCGCTAGCGCTCGCCGGCTGTGCCGGGACGGCACCCAGCCCCTCCGGTGAGGAGACCCGCACCCCGATGATCGCCTCCGAGGTGATCCACACGACGGATGGCGACCGGCTGCCGCTGCACCGCTGGGGGCCGGACACCCCCGAGCGGGTTGTGCTGGCCCTGCACGGCTTCAACGACCACGGTGGCAGCATGCAGGCGCTGGGCGAGGCGCTGGCCGGGCACGCCATTGCGGTGTATGCCTATGACCAGCGCGGCTTCGGAGCCACGCGCAACGCCGGCTACTGGTCCGGTCACCGACTGCTGGCCGAGGACGCCCGCACCGCACTCCGGCTGCTGCAAGAGCGCTACCCCGACCAGACGCCCTACCTGATCGGCAAGAGCATGGGCGGCGCTGTCGCGCTGCTGGCCATGGAGGAAACGACCGATTCCGCCACTGCATCGCCCCGGGTCGCCGGCACGGTCCTGATCGCCCCGGCGGTCTGGAGCCGTGGCGACATGCCCTGGTATCAGCGCTTCGGCCTGTGGCTCGGGGCGCGCCTGGCGCCCGGCTGGCGCCTGGACGGCGAGATGGCCGCTGACCTCGACATCCACCCCACCGATGACCCCGCGGTGCTACAACAGATGCGTGACGACCCGCTGGTGTTGCGTGATGCCCGCATCGATGCCCTGGACGGCCTGACCACCCTGATGACCCACGCGCTGGAGGCGGGCCCGACTTTGCCCCCACCGAGCCTGACGCTGTACGGAGCGCGCGACGATCTGGTGCCACCCTTGCCCCTGGCGCGCCTGCTGGAGGCCCTGAGCGCCCAGGGATCCGATGACCATCGGGCCGCGCTGTACCCCGAGGGCTATCACATGCTGACCCGGTATACCGGGGCCGAGACCACGTTCGACGACATCGCCGCCTGGCTGCGGGACCCCCAAGGAAGCCTCCCCTCGGGCCACGAACGCTCGCCCGACGCCCTGGCGCAGTACCTGCGCGAAAAGCACTGACTCGGGTTTCTCTGGCCACCACCGCGCGCTGGCGCTACGGTGGACCCAGCCAACCTTCGGAGAACGCCCTATGAGCCACTCGACCCCCAACCGCCTCGACGACCTGGTTGCCCGCAGCCGCCGCGACCAGGCGGAACGGGAACAGGGCTACCGCGAGCAAGCGTTGAAGATGTATCCGTGGGTATGCGGCCGCTGCGGGCGCGAATTCACCCGCGTCAATCTGCGCGAGCTAACCGTGCACCACCGCGACCACAACCACGACAACAATCCATCCGACGGCAGCAACTGGGAGCTGCTGTGCCTGTACTGCCACGACAACGAACACCAGCGCTACACCGACGCCACTCCGGGCAGCGGGAATACGGCGAGCACCTCCTCGGCCACCCACAACCCGTTTGCCGGGCTGGCCGGGTTGCTTGACACGAACGACCGGGGCGGCGACGACTCGAAGGCGTAGAACGACTGCGGGCTGGAGTCGGCATCGGGTCAGAGCCGGCGCCACCAGAACTGCAATGGCTTGAGGCTCTCCTGCCTCTCGCCGATATCCGGCCACGGGAAGTGGCCAACCCGCCCCTCGGCGCGCCGGTAGCCGCGCTTCTTCCAGAACCCGTCCAGGGGCCGGTAACCGGCCGGGCGTCGCGGGTGATCCTCCGGGCGCACCACCGCGCAGAAGGTGGCATGGGCAAAGCCCAGGCGCCGCGCTGCCGCCTCGCGCTCGTCGAAGAACCGATGCCCCGCCCCCGAGGGAGACGCTGATTGAATCGCGCTCTCGCGTTGGTGCCCCCTGTTTTCCGAGACCAGGCGCGTCGTGCAGCGGGTAGTGGTTCTACCCGCAAGCGGCGCAACGCAGGATCGGGGAACAGGGGGCACCAACCCGACAAATCAT